>JAOTSI010000003.1 GCA_029865005.1 Desulfobulbaceae bacterium | reverse complement strand
TCTCCGTTAACCCAATTTAAATACTCTTGTCGATCAGAGTAACCGTCGTTATCAAAGTCAGTTATCGCATTTGCTGTAACAAGATCATCAAAATAAAGCAATTCCCATCCATCATCAATACCGTCATTATCTGAATCCGTACTAATTGGCAATACGGCACCATTTAGCAAATTCGCTGCGTTTTCATTAATACCTGTATTATCAACAAAATATACATTGTTGAGTAACAAGTTGTTTGAATATGATTCAGCTAAAACACGGAATTTTAAAATAGCGATAATTCCCGTACCCTCCGGGGCTATACTAGCATCATCACCTACCAATGAATTTACTATATTAACTGTTCCTGTCGTGGTCTCAACAGACATAAATCCGATAGTTGTTCCGCCATTACTTTTCAATATATTATTCAGGCCAGTAAGGGTATTTTCCTCATAACCAGCCAAGAACTGTAGTTTCGCAGGATCAAACAAAACTTCAACCTGGTACGTGTCTAGATTTGTAACATTTTGAGCCACCACCGTTAAAAAAATTTCATCATTTAATGAAGCTGTAACCGTTGGTTCAATATCTTGATCTGATAGCGATGTTTGATTATATGAATACGTTGCAATATTCATATCTAATGCAGCTCCGTACGCCTGAGCTTCCGGTTCAAGGTTAGATAATAAGAATCCTGAATGTAGATAATATTGGTTACCCCCTGAAGTGCCAGGCATTACAGCTTGGCCAATGCTAAAAACAAGGTAACTATCGGTGGCGGACATTTCCCCTCCCCCGGCATTAATTATCTGTTTATTGATGGAAAAATTATTACCATCCATAGATTCTGCACAAAGCTGATTGCTGCATATGAACCCGACTATTAACAAAGCAAAGGTGGATAGATAAAAGATACGCAAAATCATATATTCTCCAATGTATCACCACAAATAGCATTTATTAGTAGAAACTTGATATGTTTATTTTTTCAGCAATTCAACATATCACAACCATACACATTTATTAAGAATAAGGTGATTGATTGCAATACGCGAACAGCCTTACTTAGCACGGTAAACTACCACGAATGCATTTAATTATACTTACTGCAAGGTAACTAAAATGAGGATAAGCCCTTTGCCAGCAGAGAATGGTTCCATGGCCTTTCCTATAATGGCACCCCGTGAAAGAAAAGGATCAGAAGCTTTCATCGCATGCCCAACGGTACTTGAGGATGTTAAAAGATCGCCGACGGCAATAGGTTCCTTGCTTGCATCGACATAACAATAAACCATACCGGATACAGACAGTGGCTTGTTTTTATTAGTTTGGTTCTCTGGACCGATAATCATGCCTGGCATTTTGCCACCCGCTCCTGAAATAATACCAGCGACCTTTTTATCATATTTTTCTGTTGAAACGGTCAAATTACCGACGTGCTTCTGATCAATCGACACCACCATACCCGGTTGGATGTTTTGACTGTCAGTTAGAGCGAAATATTCAGCATAATCGTTAAGGTCTGCCCCATTAACGGTTATCCTGCCGTCTCCAGTTCCTCCATAATCGGCTATTAATTGAATTGTGCAATAACTTGATGAATTAAACATTGAAATATTTCCTCCATCAGCATTTTCATCTAATGTCATCAAGTCATAACCATCTTCATGAGAAATATGAATTGCCCCACCGTCATTTGAAACGCTATCAAGGTGTATAGTGTTAACACCAGATGAGTTATAAAGCCAAACATCTCCACTGCTTCCGTCAGATGCTCCAACAACCAGTCCATCCTTGATTTCTGCATTATCAATGACTGTTAAGTCATCACCAACTGTTAAGTCATCACCAACTGTTAAATCTGCTCCAAGTGACAAATCTACTGCTATTGGATTAATTAAAGGAGTAAAAGATAAATCATTAGTAGCAATAGTTCCATCAAGTATATGGTCGCTTGTGACGCTTCCAGTGGATAGTGACGTTTCAGAACTTAACACGTAAGGCACACTATTTAGCTTTTGACGTGGTGATAGAGTATCAGATCCAACTACTACCTCAAGCCACAGGTCATCAGTTGAAAATAATGTTGAAGAAAGGGGGGTTATCGAACCTAGCCCAACACTATAATTACCACTTACAACACTAACGGATTGGTTTTCAGACCAAATTGCGGTTCCATCGACCAGCACATTATATATACGAAATGTCATAGATAATGAGCTGTTATTAATCAAATTTCCATATTGATCCGTAAGTACTCCCTGAAAATTAACTGTACCCGGTGCGCCTACTGCTACCACAGGGGCCAAAATATAAAATAACAATATCCCAGCGCATAGTTGCAACCATTTGGTATTACGTTCATGAAATTTCAAACGACCACCTCTCCTTATATTTTACAGTTTCCAAACGATAATAAACCCATTATGCCAAAACTCTGCAGACCAAATTCAATGAAATTATCTTATTTACATCTACCAAATTAAACTTAAAAATATCTTAAAATTAAGCTGAAAATCTATTTATTACTAAAAGAAAACCTTTTTAAAGCCTCATCAATCATTGCCGGATCATCTTCAAGTTGGCGATAGGCAGTGGTATAACGCTTTAATATAAATGCGGCTGCTTTATGATTACCAGTGGCGGCGTAGAGCTCGTAACATTTACGACCAGCTTCATGATCCAGCGGGTTAAGACGAAAGGCTAGCTCCAAGATGGGTAAGGCTTGTTCGTTTTGATTTTGCTCCATTAGAATGTCACCGTAATATTTCGCTCCTTCAACGCATTGCCGCTCCACCAGTTCGCGGTAGTCGTCAACTTGGTCCACTCCGACCCCAGGCATACACACGCCTTTCCATAGAGAAAAAGCATGATAAAAGCTGTTAGACGCCTGCCATACTTTTCTTTGATTGCCAAGGGTAAGTCCCTTTTGCATAAATTTCAGAAATTCATAACAATCCACCAAGCTATTATGAAGGCGAATAATTCCTTTTTCATTGGTTAGATAATCGGAGCCTGATATTTGCTGCTCGGTTAGACCTTCAACCATTTTACGGAGACGGGATAAAAGATTATGGAGGCTGGAACGTTGTTTTTTAGGGGATTTATCTGCCCATAATATATGTTCAATCTGTTCTTCGCCCAGATAACCACTCGGAGAAGAGAGCAAAAGTGTGAGAAGTTTACGTTGGTGGGGAGTAAAGTCATCAATTCCTAATATTGTTTTTCCTCCAAGGCTGAAGGAAAATTCGCCAAGCACCTTGATGGTTAATAGGGGGATGAGACGACCTTTATGGTCAACACCTAACCCTAACCGTTCTTTTGCTAGTTTCTTGGCATAGGGAAATTCGATATTATATTGTAAGGCGGTGGAGATTACAGGCTGCATGACTCTAGGGGTCCACGAAAAAAAATGGACATAGTTTTGTTGTCGTAAAAATGAAAGACACTGGCGTACATCTTTCAATGCCCCTTCAATGTCATTATTTTTTAAACGAGATGCTGCTCGGTGGGCGTGAATACTGACCCATTGAAATTTTTCCCCAAGTTCAACGGAGAGAACTTGAGCCTTTTGGAAATGTTCAAAAGCCTCCTGTAGCCCAACTTGCGCATAAGCCGCCCCGACAATATGATAATTCAGAATAATAAATGCTTTGCCACCGACCTGCTTACGTAACTGTAGGGATTTACGTGCAGCACCTATAACACCCTTCTCGTCTCCTTGCATCCCAGCAAGCAGGGCTTTATAGTGCAGAAATTGACTCCGCATGTGTGGCATGGCGGCGGCAAAACCACCCTGCAAGCCTTGATCGATAATGCGCAAAGCATCCTCTATGCGATCCTCTGCTATGGCGGAATCAATATCCCAAATCGCGATAAATGGAGCGATAATTGACTGAAGCACAATGTCTTGTTCCGCTACTTGCTCCAAAATTTGTTTGCGAGCTCGGTAATTAAAGAAGTCACCAACCATTTCCAAGGTGTTGATTTGCATCATTTGCAAAAAGAGTTTGCTAAGAGATGCCACCCTTGGATTCTTAAACATGGGAAGACTTATCTCTATCTGATCTCGCACACCTTCCCAATCCCCTACAAAAGCGTGCTGATAACCGCGAATCAAATGAATCATGGCAATTTGGTTATCAAATGACCCATTTTGGCAAAGTTTTAAGGCCTGAGTGGTGTAGAGGTTTACCTTTGCCATGTCAGATTGCAGGAAGCAATACCCGAAAGCGAGCATATAGGCAGAGCGGATTTGGAAAAGAAGCGGTAACTGTTCGTTAAGTCGGGTTGAAAGGACTTCTATTGTCGGTAGCAAGCTGTCCATCTTTTGAAACTGACAATCAATAATTACGTGAAACTCGACCAATTGATTAAGAGTCAGCAACAAACCTAATTCATCTTCTTCTCTTCTGAACAAAAGATGAGCATTCTCATAAAAGGGTAAAGCATGCATAGGGGTTGTGTCTTGCAAGCATATCCCGAAATAAAGCGAAATCCATGAGTGCTCCAGAACTTCCGGTTCAGCAATCCTACTTAATATCTCATATATTGAGGTTATTTGATTTATTCCGTAGAGGTCTAAACCGTATTTTTTTAATATCTCGCCGCATAGCTTGTAATCAGCAGCTTTTACGCCATAATCGAGTGCCTTTATAATTTCACCATTCAACAGATAATAGGAAGCTGCCTGGCCATATATTTCTACTATAATATTAGTTGGTAAGCTTGACACGGCCATCATTCTTAACGTTTCTCGGAACAAATGATGAAATCCGTATACTTCCTGCTGGTCATCAAGGCAGCGCAGGAAATAATTCCTGCTTTCCAAAATAGTGATTAATTGGAGTGCTTTGGCTCCGTTCAGTAAGTTCTTGATTAATGATAAAGGGAGCTCATCCAACAAACTGATCCGCATTAAGGCATCAAATTGATTCTCTGTAAAATCATGAAGGAGCTCGGTGGTAAAAAAGAGCTCAAAATCTTTATCCGAAACAATGGCATCGAGATGATCAATTTGGGTTGCCCCTTGCACCATATTACGCAAACACTTAAGGCCAATCATCGTCAAGCTGTAAACCCAACCTTCTGTTGCTGTTTGAATATGATTTAGTTGATGGAGAGTAAGTGGAATTTTATAAATATCCCGGAATAAAGATGAGGTCTCATCATAGGAAAATGAGAGGCTATGGGGATTGATTTGAAGAAAAGGTGCTTTTTGGGGATCGCATCGAAGCTTATCCCTCACAGGATGTCTTGAAATTACGTACCATTTAAACCAAGTAGGCGTAGAGTTGATAAGGATAGCGAGTAAAACCATACTAGAGTCTGATTTTTCTATTTCATGAAGATCATCAATTACCAACACGTAGTCACACGGCTCGGTAAGTTGTATCTCCTCGGCTAACAGCTTTCCATAATGATCTACCTCATTGTGATTAATAGCCCCTTCCGCTAAAGCTTGCTCCACCCTTTGGGAATAAAAACCTGGAAGCGTCTTGGACAATAAAGTCAACAATGCTCCCATGAGCTCAACACTGTCACGATCATCACGTTGGATTTGACACCAGCCAAATAAAAAATCGCTTGTTTGAATACATTGCTGAGTAAATACCGTCTTACCCGAACCGGCTGATGCCTCCACGATCATCAATCGTTTTTTCGGGTCTGATAAAAACGGATAACTCTCAATAAGCAATCGACGCTCTAATATTTTTTCAGATCGTAATTTTGGTGGCTTAAATTTAGATGGCGAAAAATAGGTCTTGAAAGACAATGGATCATTTTCTTTAGGATTATATAGAAAGGGATGATTCATAAAACCCGCTTGCGAATAATTATTATTTCCAATCACTATAAATAGTTACCAGGGGCACCTTGAAATTAGCATTGAAGCCGTACAATGTCGAGAAAGAAACGTGTATTACATAATAGAAACTAAAAGAGGTAACAGGTTACAATTTAAAATAGACCTTGATCATGTTTTCTGAAAATCACCAATTGAACACTTGTTCTGATCTCCAAATATTTTCTCAATTAAACAAAGAAATATGGTATAAATGCCGGGTTGGTGGTTATTATCGATTGTTTTTCGGTAATATAACTAAAAATCCTATTTCTTTTTGAATGATCCATGCCCAAAGTTAGTGTTGTTATACCTTGTTATAATCAGGGTGATTTTATTGACGAGACCGTTGATTCGGTGTTGGCGCAGAGTTTTGACGATTATGAGATCATAATTGTTAATGACGGTTCCACTGATGAGGCGACCAATGATAAGTTGGCGGCTTATGATCGTCCCAAGACCAGGGTGTTGGTCACCGATAATCATGGCTTGGCCGGGGCGCGTAATAACGGCATTGCCGAGGCGCTGGGGGAATACATTTTGCCCCTGGATTCCGATGACAAGATTGAGAAAACTTATCTGGAAAAAGCGGTTGGAATTCTTGATAACAACAAGGATATCGGCATCGTTTATAGCCGGGCTCGATTGTTCGGGGCTTTGGATAGCGAGTGGATTTTGCCTGAGTTCTCGCTGGATGAGATGCTCATTGATAATATTATTTTCTGCTCCGCTTTTTTTCGGCGTCAGGATTGGGAGACTGCGGGGGGCTATGACACCTCCATGGTCTATGGTTGGGAGGATTACGATTTTTGGCTCTCCTTACTTGAAAGAGGGTCTATCGCCTACAAGATACCGGAAATTCTCTTTTATTACCGGATTACCGCCGACTCCATGGTACGCTCTAAGACCAAGGAGCAAAAACTGGAAATATTTGAAAAAATATACCGTAAGCATCCCAAACTTTATAATGACAACATCCGTATCTGGATTGATAAGCTTATTGATACCCGTGAGATATATCAGGTAGCCAGGCTCTATCTCGACACCGGGGACGGATTTAATGAACAGCAACGGCTCACTCAAAAAATCGATGAGCGCACCTTTTCGCTCACTTTTGATATCTCCCGATTTCATGGGGCTAAGCAGCTGCGATTCAATCCCATAAACGATTATTGCGTGTTGCATCTCACCTCGGCTGAGTTGACCTATGAAAACGGCAACCGAGCTCAATTAGCCAAATATCACGGCAACATCCTGGAACCCCAAAGTTCCAACCTGGTTTTCTCTGATAAAGATCCATTTTTACTCTTTGATCTAAAGGATTATTCCTTTCAAGGTTGCCAGCCCACAAGCTTTGTCATAACCTTTCAATTTATCGAAGTGGGGGAAACGGTCTTTCACTATCTGCTCAAACGCAAGGATGATGCGCTGCACCAACAGCGGGAAACCCAATACCAGCAGCAGCAGGAAATCGAGCTTCTCAAAAAACAACTCAGTCAATGTACCAATAGTATGACTTCAATCTCCAGTCTCAAGGAAACAGCCAAAGGACATGTGCGTAATGCCCGTCTTCTGGTGAAAAAAGCAAAGTATCATTTCAAAGATGAATACCGGGTAATTAAAGAATCCGGGCTTTTTAACCCCGTCTACTATCTGGCCGAAAACCCGGATCTGCGCGGTGCCTCCATTGATCCCCTGATCCATTATTTGGAAAACGGCTGGGCTGAAGGGCGTAACCCCAATGCTCTGTTTGCCACTGTCTGGTATTTAGAGGCCTATCAGGAGGTACTCAAGGCCGAAATCAATCCACTCTATCACTACATCAGCAGTGGATGGCGGGAGGGGAAAAATCCCTCGCCCATGTTCGAAACCACCTATTATTTGAAAAACAACCCGGATGTGGATGCCAGCGGGCAAAACCCGCTCAAACATTTCCTCGACATCGGGGGTAAAGAGGGCAGAAAACCAAATCCGCTCTTTGACTGTAAGTATTATTTAGAAATACATGATGATGTGCGGGAGTCCGGGGAGAACCCCCTGGTCCATTATTGTCGACTGGGTTACTTCGAAGGCCGCCCCACCCATAAAAAAAAAGAGCAGTTTAAAGACAACCCCCTGATCAGCGTGATAACCCCGGTCTATAATGTGCCGGAAATATATCTACGCGCCTGCATTGATTCGGTGCTTGAACAGCTCTACGATAATTGGGAACTCTGTTTGGCGGATGACGCCAGCCCCAAGGAACACGTCAAAAAGGTGTTACAAGAGTACGCCGATCGCGACCCCCGGATCAAAGTAAGTTTTCTTGCCCAAAACCAAGGAATCGCCGGAGCCACCAATGCGGCGGTAGAGCTTGCTTCAGGTGATTATCTCGCCTTTCTTGACAACGATGATGAACTCTCCCGCAACGCTTTGCTGGAAACGGTGCGGGTTATCAATGAGCAAGCTGCGGAAATCATCTACTCGGATGAATGTTTCATCGACCAGGATGGTAAATTTCAAGACGCTCATCACAAACCCGACTTTTCCGGGGATCTCCTGTTTAACCACAATTACATCACCCATTTCACAGTGATGAAAAAAGAGCTCTTTACACGAGCCGGCGGCGTATCTTCCCAATGTGACGGGGCCCAAGATTATGATCTCATGTTGCGGGTCACCGAGTTAACCGACAGGATTATCCACATTCCCAAAATCCTCTACCGTTGGCGTACCCTGGAAACATCCACTGCCGCTGATCCGGGCGCTAAAACCTATGCCATTGATGCCGGGAAAAAGGCCTTGGAAATGGCCCTGGAAAGACGCTCCATCAAGGGCACGGTGAGTAACTCCAACCTTCCCTTTTATTACCGGGTCCGCCGTGATCTGGTAGAAACCCCACTGGTCTCCATCATCATCCCTTTTTGCGATCAGGCCGATTACCTACGCAAGTGTATTGCCTCCATCTTGGATCGTTCCACCTATGAAAATTACGAGATCATCGGGGTCAATAATAACAGCAGCCAAGAAGAGACCCTTGCCCTAATCCAAGGGCTCAGCGCCAAAGATGAAAGGATCACCTTTTTAGATTTTCCCGGTCCGTTCAACTACTCCAAGATTAATAATTTCGCCGTGGGACATGCCAAGGGCGAACATATCGTGTTGATGAACAACGATATCGAAGTGCTTAATGAAGATTGGATTGAAACCTTGCTGGAACATTCCCAACGGCCAGAGGTCGGCGCAGTGGGGGCCAAGCTCTATTATGGTAACGAGACCATTCAGCATGCCGGAGTTATTGTGGGGATCAAAGGCTTTGCCGGTCACTCCCATCGCCATTCCGAACGTAATGATTGCGGCTACTTCAACCGTCTCAACTGTATTCAAAATATTAGCGCGGTAACTGCCGCCCTGCTCATGGTGAAGAAATCAGCCTTTGAAGAGGTGGATGGTTTAGATGAAGATAATTTAACCGTGGCCCTTAATGATGTTGATTTTTGCCTGAAACTCGGGCAAAAAGGCTATGCAAATATCTTCACGCCCTATTGCGAAGCCTATCACTATGAATCGGTATCGCGAGGTTATGAAGATACGCCTGATAAAAAAGCCCGTTTTGAAAAGGAAGCTGACTTTTTCAAAAATAAATGGGCCGATTTTCTGGCAGCAGGGGATCCTTATTACAACCCCAATCTGACCCTTGAACGAGAAACGTTCTGGCGCAATAAGTTCCAAAAATGGTATGACTCGGAAGAACAGCGCTTGCGGATATTAAACGAGTCCCTCTCATAATCGGATAGATGGGCTATAACGAGCAACGGCAACTGTATAAATCTAAGGCACCTGTGAACAGGTACCATAGAACTTTTCTTTTCAACCCGTTGAAGTATTACAATTATTAATTACCCCGAACAGACAATGATTCGCATTGTTGTTAACTTTGGAATTTCAAGGGAATCTCTCGGTTCAGCCGGGCACCCACAGGGGGGTGCCCCTACAGTCCGAGATAGGCTACAAGCTTATTTTACAACGCAATACCATTACCTTATCCGAATTAGCCTGACGGCTATGGGGGGTACCCCTACAGCTTCCGGGTATATTCTAGACTTATTGAAATGAATAACTTTTCCTTAGGTCAACGATATTGACCCACAGGGGAGATGCTCCTTCAAGGCCTCACCAATCTCAAGGATTGGTTGCACCAACAAGATTTTGCTTAAGTAATCAAAATCGACAATGGTTGCTGGCCATAAATTCGAAACAACAAGAATAAAACTATTCGGGGTGGACTTTCTTTTGAAGGTATTCCCCCCTTATCAAGTGGATATATAAAAATAATGAGTTCCAAATCGATAATAAGCCGGGGTTTTGGTTTTCTGGGACGGATGGTTCGAGGTTATATCCTTGTGCACTTCCCCACCCTTGGCTTACGGGTTATACCCGCTGTTAAACGACATTTCATCGCCAAGATCCATATGCCCTTAATACGGGCCGGGATCCTGAAAAGTAGCTATGACCGCTGGATGCAGCTGGAAAGCAAATCTGCATCTAACCAGGAAATAGCGCCTGAATCCTTACCTCACCAGCCCCTTATCAGTATAGTCATGCCGGTGTATAATGTTCCATTGCAGTGGCTGGAAAAGGCAGTGGCCTCGGTAAGAGCTCAAACCTATGGCAACTGGGAACTATGCATCGCCGATGACGGTTCCACTCGCAAAGGCTTACGCGAATATCTTCAGCAACAAGAGGGGTTGGACCAACGGGTCAGGATTAACTTTCTTGATAAGAATTTGGGTATTTCCGGGGCGTCCAACGCTGCTCTGGCCATGGCCAAAGGGGAGTTCATCGGTTTGCTCGATAATGATGACGAACTGGCACCTAATGCTCTTGCTGAGATGGTTAAGGTCATCAATGAAACAGAAGATGCAGACTGTATCTATAGTGACGAGGATAAAATATCGGAGACCGGCAAACGCTATGAACCCTTTTTTAAGCCTGATTGGTCGCCAGACACCCTACGAAGTTATAATTATATCTGCCATTTCACCGTAATTCGTAAAAGCTTACTGGACCAGGTGGGCGGGTTCCGGACCGGTTTTGACGGGTCCCAGGATTACGATCTCTTTTTACGAGTCACCGAACAAGCCCGCAATATTGTACATATTCCCAAGATACTTTACCACTGGCGCGCCATCGCCGGTTCCACCGGTCAACGGGGGGATGCCAAGATGTATGCATATACTGCGGCCAAAAAAGCTTTGACCGAACATTTAGAACGTATCAACTGTAAAGGTGAGGTATATGATGGCAATTTTCTCGGCTCCTATCAAATTCGCTACGAGCCCCCGAAGAATGCCAGGGTGGATATCATTATCCCCAGCAAGGATCAGGTAGGAGTCCTAAGAAGATGTATTGATTCCATTTTACTAAAAACTAGACACCCCCATTATCGCATTGTGGTAGTAGATAATAACTCCCAGGAAAAGGAGACTTTTGCCTACTATGAAGAGCTCCGTAAAACCAACAAGGTGATTCTGCTCCGTTACGATAAACCATTTAATTTTTCCGCAATCAATAATTATGCCGCCTCCCGCACCGACGGCGACTTTATTCTATTTTTAAATAACGATACCGAAGTGCTATCTGCTAACTGGCTCCAAGAGATGCTCGGCTTAGCCGCACGCCAAGAGATGGGCGCAGTGGGGTGCCAGCTCTACTATCCCAACGAGACCGTGCAACATGCTGGAATTATAATGGGGATTGGCGGCGTAGCAGGACATTCCCATAAATATTTTCTTCGAAATGATCTCGGCTATTTCGGCAAAATCAAGATTTGCCAAAACTTAAGCGGGGTCACAGCAGCCTGTTTACTGATTAAAAGAAAAGTATTTGAAGAAGTGGGAGGCTTTGAGGAAGAGCTGAGCCACGCCTTTAACGATGTTGATTTATGTTTAAAAATACGTCAAAAAGGATACCTAATTACTTACACTCCTTTTGTGGAGCTCTACCACTATGAGTCTGCAAGCCGGGGTTATGAAAATTCTCCAGAGAAAAAAGCACGTTTTAATAAGGAAATAGCCTTTTGCCAAGCCAAATGGAAAGAGACATTTGAGGCTGGAGACCCTTATTACAACCCCAACCTGAGTTTGGAACGGGAAGATTTTTCTCTACGATTATAGGAATTGCCCATGCAAAGGTTACTCGCCAAATTTAAATCTTTTAATTTTAACAAAATATCAGACCTACCACCCAAGCTAGACAATATATTAAAACAGTACGGCAGTGAAATAGTCCTATTCTCAATCACTGTTATCTTCTCCATTATCTATGGAGATTATATCTTTTTTGAGAAATCATTTGTCCACTACGGGTTTACGGTGGATTCCATCACCCAGTTTTACCCCTTCTACGCCCTGTGGATCGATAAAATTTCAACCCTTTCATTTTCCCCTTGGTCTTTTCAAATTGATCTCGGTTTCAATATCTACACTTTACTGGTTAACCTCAATCCCTTTGACTTTCTGCTGCTCTTAGCCGGTAAAGAACATTTTGTGGATTTTCTGCCCTTTGTCATGCTCTTAAAATTTGTGACAGCTGGCCTTTTTTTCCACGCCTTTTTGCGCCAGTTGTCCATTTCACCACCCTTGGCACTCATCGGCACCCTGCTCTATACCTTTTGCGGCTATATGGTGATTAATGTTCACTGGTACCATTACCCCAACTATTCTGTCCTACTAGCTGTTATTTTATTTTTATTTGAGCGCTGGCTCCAAACCGGAAAATGGTTGCCCTTAATTCTAGTTTTAGGTTTTCTCGCCCTGAAAGCTGAATTGCAGATTTTTCAGTTCACTCTATTTTTCGTGGTTTACGGGGGATACCGGCTTGCTGGGATGAACCTGCTGAGTTTTAAAAATTACGGAATCTATCTTCTCAAAGCCGGCTTGCTCTATACCGTCGGTATCGCAATGAGTTCCTATATGCTTCTACCTTCCGTAATCAAGGCGGGAGCAGAAGACAGAGTGGGTGAGGCCTTAGCGCATGATCCCTTACATACTCGCATTGCTCAATTTTTCTCCATGGACACCTGGGATCATTTACTTGTTATTATAGGACGTTTATTTAACAATGACATCTGGGGAGCCTTTGGGGAATACAGTGGTTTTCTTAGTTATTTTGAAGGGCCATCAATTTATTGCGGACTTCTGGTGGTTATTGCTCTCCCCGCCTTAATACTTCTCGGTAAACAAGCATTTCGCAAGGGACACCTTCCACTCTTACTACTCGTATCTCTTCCCCTTATCTTTCCTCAAGTAAGAGATGCTTTAAATTTCTTTGCCAGTGCCACTTTTAAGTATCAAACCCTTTTTATTACAACTTTTTTGCTTATTATCGTTATTCAGGTTTTAAACCAAATTATATCAGAAAAAAGGGGATTTGCCTTTCTGGCAGCCAGCAGTTTCGGTGCATTACTTTTTATCTCCTTTTTCCCTTTTGATTCATTTACCGTAGATGCTCAGATAAACTCAGCGATAATTCCTTCTATTAAAATTTTCCTTATAATCTATGGAGCATGCTTTCTTAGTGCCTGTTATCGCCCCTTGAGACCATTGCTACCCTATCTTCTACTGCTCTGTGTTTTCACCGAAGCCTCTATTTTTAATAGAAACTCCATTGAGCAGAATAATGGGGCCTTAAATACTGGTTTTTCCAAACGGGGGGATTTTTATTACGACAATGATATCCGGCAAGCCCTCTCTTTTCTCAAACAGCATGACAAGGGCTTTTATCGAGTCGAACGTTCTTTTTTCTCCGGCGGCTTAAATGACGCTATGATTCAAGAATACTACGGAGTCACCGGATATGTTGGGATCTCCAGCGGAATCACTCAGTTTTACACCACCATGGGATATACCAAATACTCCCGGCGTCTCTCCTCCTACCGCTACGGCTTACGTGATCGAGTCTTACTTCACTCCCTGCTGGGGGTAAAATATTATCTTGATCGAAATACAACTCCGCTCCCGGGCTATGAATTCTTACGCTCTTTTGGAGATGTCAATCTATTCGCCAACAACAACTGGCTTCCCTTAGGATTCATTCAACACACGAGAATAAATCCAGATATCATAAAAAATCTCCCCACAAAACAAAAAGACCACCTTCTACTCCATGGTTATGTCACCAGCCAAGATCAAATTGGCATTAGCTCAACAAATATGGCAGCCATAATCGGAGAGGAATTTGCCTACCCACCCCTTGATACGAAAAAGCGAATAAAACAGCTACGAGCCGAATCATTCCAAATAAAGGAATTTTCAGAGTCACACTTAATCGGGGAAATAGAAGCTAATGATAAAGGAATACTAGGTTGGTCCATCCCCTATGATGGGGGATGGCATATCCTGATAGATGGCCGTGAGGTTGATGCCATTAGTGTAAACTATGGCTTCTTAGGAACCGTGGTGGAGAAAGGGAAACACCGGATCGAGCTCAGTTACACCCCCCCATTCCTGTTTATAGGGACGGCGGTAAGTATATTTTTACTACTCGCAACGTTAATTATGTATCGGTTTTATCCGGTGATCATTCCGGTTGCGGCGGAAGATACTCTTCTTTCTGGTACCGGGAAGTGATCAAAAAAGGAATAGAAAATCCGATGGTTAAAATCACGAACAGCTGAAGGGAAAAGATTATAATTGCGGTCCAATCTAGCTGAGTAGCAGTACCATCAAAGGGAAAGGGATAATCCACCAGCAAAGAAACATCTGGGTTCGCTTTGCTGGTTGCGGTAATAAGGAGTCCCTTTTGGTTATTGGAGATAGAATCTATATCTCTGATGGGTGTTAAGCCAGCAAGATCTACGGCACCCAGCGATTGCCCATGATAGCCGATGAATTCCAGACCTTCCACCTGGATTATTCCAGCTTCATTGATTGGATCCAAACGTAGAGAGTCAATTTTGCTAAATGGTAAACGAAACGAAACTTTCTGTACGGTATTGTCACTGTAAACCGGCTCAATCACCGAATCAATCTGATTATATCCCCTACCGATATTATAAAATAACTGGGCCATCACCACTTCATTTTCACTTTGTACCCCCATGGTCAAATAGAGATAACTCCGTCCTGCTTCCCGATATCGGGCATAAGAAACAACTATGGTGCAAAACAGGGCAAAGAGAAGCACCATAAAAATTTTTCCCTTGAATTGCGCTTTATTTAATTGCGGCAACATAGTCTCCTCTGATACTTTTTTACTTTCCACTGATGTGGTAAGATGAACAATTTATATGCGTTCACCAGCACTACGCCTGCAAGAGATCAGACCGGATTCACATAGGATTACCTATAGCTCACCGGCTTGCTTGCGCCCCTGCGCAGCACTGGTAACGCTTAACAGTTCTATATTATGGAACTCTTTTTCACAACCCGGTGAACGGTTACAACAATTTAGCATTCCATTGTCTTTATTCCAAGAGAGAATTCCGATTATAAAATGAATATTTTGATGCTGGCACCCCAGCCTTTTTATACCGAACGGGGAACCCCGATGAATGTCCGTCTCATGTGCCGTATCTTAGGCGAGGCCGGGCACCAGGTTGATTTATTAACTTTCCCCACCGGATCTGAGATCACCCTGCAAAACGTTAGAATTATAAAAGTTCCCAATATACTAGGAGTAAAAGGTATCCCGGTGGGCTTTTCACTAATTAAGATCATCTATGATGTTCTGATGTTTTTCTATGTTACAACACTCTGTATCCGCAAGCGATATCAAGTTATTCACGGTATTGAAGAAGGTGGATTCCTCGCTGTTATCTTTGCTAAGATATTTCGCACCCGCTCCATTTTTGATATGGATTCCTCCATGTCGGAGCAATTTGCCCAACATAAAATTTTCAAACATTCTTGTACACCTGCTATAATATCGGTCCTGGAACGATGGGCTCTGCGATCAACCGACCTAACCGTCACCGTGTGTGAAGCGCTCAGCAAAAAAGCCCTCTCCATGGCCCCTGGCATAGAAATTGTCCAGATTGAGGATATACCACTGCAGGAAGAGCAACCCGATCAGGCAGTGATACACGAAGTGGAGCAATATTTACAAACTAAGGGGATAACAGATCAACCCTTTATTCTGTACACCGGTAATCTAGAAAAGTACCAAGGAATTGACCTTCTCCTGGAAGCTTGGAAAACTCTAGCTAACAAATACCAACAACTTACAACCAACCGATTAGTGATTGTGGGTGGAGCGGCAGAACAGATTCAACGATATCAAGATATCTGTGAGCAACTTGATATTTCACAACAAGTTGTTTTCACCGGTGCTCGACCCGCCAAGGAAATGAGTGTGTGGATGAACAAAGCTAGCGGTTTGGTTTCCCCGCGCAGTGAAGGAGAAAATACTCCCTTAAAAATTTATACCTATATGGCATCCGGCAAGCCGATCATCGCCACTGCCAAAAAAACCCACACCCAGGTGTTAAATGACACGGTAGCCATTCTTGCAGCTCCTGTACCCCTGGATTTTGCTGAGGCCCTGGCTATCTGTTTGTTTGAACCACAACAAGCAGCAATAAAAGGAGCTGCTGCGGCCCAGCTAGTGGAAGAAAAATACAGCTACCCGGTTTTTCAGAAGAAACTGCTGGACGCTTATAATAGCTTACAATAACATCTATAACAAAATATCCTGAAGGATTAAATACATGGCAACGGTACTAGTAACCGGCGGAAAAGGATTTTTAGGTTCACACTTAGTCGCGCGACTTCGACGAGACGGAGAGACTGTACGTATTTTTGCTCGTACCCCCAAAGATCAAGAGCAAGCCTCAGAAGATGAAAATATCGTGTACGGTGATATCCGGGACCCTGATGCCGTGGACAGGGCTGTTGCCGGGGTTGATTACGTAATCCATACCGTCTCCAACTTCCGCAAAGGCGGCTCCGATGAGGCCGAAGCCCACGACATTAACGTGGGAGGGACCCAAAACGTTTTAGAATCCTGCCTCAAGCACGGGGTAAAACGTCTGGTTCACTGTTCCACCATAGGAGTTCACGGTGATGTACGGGAAATTCCAGCCACTGAAACCACCCCTTTTAACCCCTGTGACCTCTATCAAGAAACCAAACTGACTGCTGAACAAAATGTTTGGAAATTCTATAAAGAAACCGGGTTGCCGATTTCTGTGGTTCGACCCATTTCTATTTTCGGGCCAGGGGATAAACGGATGCTCAAACTTTTTAAAATGATCCAAAAGGGCAAGTTTTTAAAAATCGGTCCCTGCACCGCCTTTTTCCAACCCGCATATATTGATGATGTAATGGACGGCTTCATGCTCTGTTTGCACCATGAAAAAGCAGTGGGCCAGGCCTTTATTGTGGGTGGGGAAAAATACCTCCCTCTGGAAGAACTCTTTAAAGTTGTAGCTGAGGAGTTAGGCGTAAAACCACCTTGGATTCGTATTCCTTTAAAACCGATCTTGCTGCTGGCTGGTATTTGCGAAGCACTCTGTGCTCCCCTGGGCATAGTGCCACCACTTCATAAACGACGGGTAAGCTTTTTTCAGAACAACCGTGCCTTTTCCGTTCAAAAAGCCAAGGATTTACTCGGATTTGAATCAAAAGTTCCCCTCCGAGAGGCTGTTCGCAAAACTATTAGCTGGTATCGGGAACAAGGCTGGCTCTCATAACCTTCATATCTTTAGTCGGAAATAGTACCCATGGACAACAAAGCCTCTGAAATCAAGAAAGACTCCGAGGACGGAAGCGCCAAAACCGCTCTCCAGGAAACCCTAACCGGTTCCAAGCAAAGTGCTTTACAAAAATACCAAAGCATCGTGGTCGGTCGCCCGGGATTATGGCACCTTTTGATCTATGAGCTGTTCACCACCCTGCTTGGCCCCTTACCAGGTGCTCTTGGCTTGGTCCTGCGTAAAAAATTCTACCCCATGCTTTTTGGCAAAGTCGGTCGCAACGTGGTATTTGGACGCTCTTTAACCATTCGTCATCCACACAAAATCACCCTCGGCGACAATTGCATCATTGATGATTATGCGGTTCTGGATGCAAAAGGTCAATCCAATAAGGGTATAACCATGGGCAATAATGTAATGCTTGGCAGAAACTCGGTGCTCAGCTGCAAGAACGGCGATTTGCTTATTGGTGATAATGTCAATATCGCAATGAACTGCTTTCTTCAATCCGCAGCCACTGTTTCTATCGGCAAGGATACCTTATTATCGGCCTATTGTTATCTCATCGGCGGTGGAGATCATAAAACCGAGCGTACCGATATTCCCATCATGGCTCAGGGACAAATAGTCCGGGGTATCACTATTGGAGATGATTGTCTCTTGGGTGCCGGAGTATATATTCAGGACGGAGTCAAGATAGGCAAAGGTGTTGTCATCGGCACCGGGGCAGTAGTGACCAAAGAAATCTCGGAACACACTGTGGCAGTAGGGATTCCAGCCAAAGTGGTAAAAAATCGTAAAACAATATAAAAAAATAGGTGACTTTTTTTATATTTCAAAGATTATCTCATATTTTTTCCTTGTGTAATTTATCCAAATCGGGTTTTTATGAATTATTATTAGTTAATATGATTCAAAAGATTAATATTATAAAGAGTCGAAAATGCCTTATTAGAAGGGCAGTCCCACAAAATTTCGACCAAGTGCCATAAGGAGAAACAAGATGAAAAAGATTAGGGTCATGAAGTATTGTGCATTATCTTGCCTTATCATAGTTACCGAACTACTAAATTCCAACCTGTATGCTGAGCAAAATACTGCTCCACAACAAGAGACACTCGCTGTGTGGTCTCAAGCTCAAGGTGATGAATATCCGGTTCTATTAGTAAGACAAACTAAAGAAGGATGGAGCAGACCTGAAAAACTATCCAATAATGGTAACTTGAACTTGGTTCCCTCTATAACCATCGACCAGCATAACGAAACATGGATTGTATGGTCCTCAGTTGAAGGAAAAAAAACCTATCTCCTTTATAAAAGATCACAAAACGGCAACTGGAGTGAGGAGAAAAAACTGGAAACTGGCTTTTCATCCAATACCGCCCCTTCCATCGTTGTTGACAACAACAATGTCCTGTGGCTAACCTGGGCCGCCTTTGACGGTCAAGATGATGAAATTTTTACTACATTCTGGAATGGATCTACTTTTACCCCACCTGTACGGATAACCGACAATCAAGTTCCCGATATTTTACCCATCATGAGCTTTGACTCCGCTACAAATAATCTATCAGTAGAATGGCAAGGGTATGCCAATGGAACTTATGAAACTTTTCAAACCAGTTATAACGATGGAAAATGGAGCAAGACCACAGCATCCCAAAATATTCAAACTCAATCCATAACAAACGATAACCCTAACAGCATGGTTACAGTTAATCCGTTAAAGACAGAACCCATCGACCTAGACCTACCAGAGTTTCTCCTCTCACAGCCCTCCCTATCCTTACATGTCAGAGGAAAAGCTATTCAATCACTACCCGCACGATTACTGCAGATTGAAAATGAATAAAGCATGACCCCGTTTGTTCTGTAAAACGCTAGAGAGAAAAATATGAAAGATTTGAATATATACAAGACAATAATATTACCAACCCTCATTATAAGCCTTTGTTATTGGGCGAATCCCTATATTGCAGGGGCCGCAATTATCGATGCTTTTGGTGATTCCATCACTGCTGGTGAAGGCAGTTCATCAGGGGGATACCCTCCTAAACTGACCTCACTCCTTAACAATAACAATCGTAATTCAAATATATTAAATTATGGTATCCCTGGAGAGCATACTTCACAAGGCATTGCCCGTATAGACTCTGTTTTGGCCGCAAGTGGGCCACAACTCGTATTACTCCTGGAAGGCATCAATGACCGAGCCTTTGGAATATCACTTGAAACTACAAAGTTTAACCTCAGCGAAATGATAAACAAATGCCGGGCTCGAAACGCTACTCCCTTAATATCTAACCTATTACCTGATACATCTCCCCAAGGCTGGAAAAAACAAGTTTCAACCACCTATAACCCCATGATTAATAGCTTGGCCCAGGAAAAAGGAATTAGTTTGGTTGATCAGTATTCGCCTCTAGCTCCCAATTGGGATTCTCTGACCGTTGACGGAATGCATCCCAATGACAGCGGCTATCAAATCATGGCCCAAACCTGGTACAATACTCTCAAGGGGATCATTGGTGAGGGAGGTGTTATGCCAGGAGCAACACCGACAAATTCTAAAAGTAGCAGCAATAGCGGTCCCTGTTTTATTGCCACCGCCGCCTTCGGCTCCGGCCTGGAACCACATGTAAAGCTGCTCAAAGAGTTTCGTGATGTAATTCTATTACCCCATAAAATTGGACGAAGTTTTGTTTCTTTTTATTACGAAACCTCTCCACCCATAGCCGATTATATCCGTAACAGTGAATTGCTCAAGGGTATTGTACGATTAGCACTTCATCCCTTGATTGGGTTGAGCTATTTTCTGCTCAAATTATCCATAGTGGAAAAAATCTTCTTTCTTTTCTCCACAGTACTCTGTTGCTTCCTTGCCCTACGAGCTAGGCCCATATTAAAAAGAAAATTATCGCCGCTCGCCCAAGGTTAAGGCCCAATATTGGTAAGTGGTCACAGTTACCTCTGACCAACTATATTTTGATAGTTCAAAAGCGGCGTCCCTGGTCCCTTCCCCTTTAAAGGGGGAAGGAACGGATGGTGATGGTGATGAAACCAGCTATATTAACAAGCAACTACTTAAGATAACAATTTTACCGGTAGCCCCAGGTGCATACACAGCCCCTCATGACATCGAATCAACAAACAATTATCGCAATAGACGGCCATGTACATCTCCATGATTCATCTGCTTTAGCCGTCTTACTGGACCAAGCCCGAAGCAACTTTCTCCGCTCTTGTCCTCAGGCCACCCAAGGACTTCTACTATTAACCCAAACAAATACATCTCCCGATTTCAAAACAATTCACCGCCAGTTTGATAACTCGAACAGCAAAAATTCTTGGACCTTAAATGCTACCTCAGAGCCTCATTCATGGAAAGCCATAGCCCATGACGGCTGGCAACTCTGGCTCATCACCGGTCGTCAACTGGTTTCAAGCGAAGGACTTGAAGTGCTGATCTTCGGCGATGAACAAGGTAAGAACGGAATGACAACAGGGGAGCTTATAAATACAGGGCGGGCCACTAAGAGTTTAGTTATTCTCCCATGGGGGGTGGGCAAGTGGCTGGGTAATAGGGGAAAAATCGTCTCAAAATTACTCGCTGAATTGACTGACGAGCAGTTAATTCTCGGAGATAACGGCGCTCGTCCGGCTCTTTGGCATTGGGTGAAACAATTCTCCACTGCACATCAACTCGGAATTCGAGTACTACGGGGCACTGACTCGCTACCCTTAAGCGGTGAAATAAACAGGGTTGGTTCTTTTGGTGCAGCGATTCAAGGTGCTCTAGACCCGAACCATCCCACGGTTTCTCTCCTTCACCTTCTCGCAGATCCTTCCGTTACCATGGAAAACTTCGGCAATAATATGGGATTAATTAATTTCATATGCAAACAAATCCAGTTACGCTTCTTGCAGGCAAAAAAAAATCAAACTGGTGAGCGATTCCAATAATAAAGTGTTATATGCAAGCACGTTGTTTGTCTACCCGGTGAACGATTACTCGCATTGTATTAATTCATGAAGAAAACAAATTATACTTCAAAATACAACGCAAAGCGGAGATACCGTCTCGCCAACCGATCTTCTTTCCTTCTCTATAGGTTCGACCACTATAAGATATTCCCACCTCATAGATTCTACATCGTGTCTTAGCCACCTTGGCAGTAATCTCCGGTTCAAAGCCGAAACGATTTTCCTCTATAGTTATTGCCTGAACCACCTCCAACCGAAAGACTTTGTAACAAGTTTCCATATCAGTAAGATTAAGATTAGTTAACATGTTGGAAATAAGAGTAAGAAACCTGTTGCCAACCATATGCCAAAAATAGAGTACCCGATGGGCCTTGGAACCAACAAATCTGGAACCATATACGACATCGGCTTTTCCCTCTAAAATAGGAGCAAGTAGTTTCGGATATTCGGTGGGATCATACTCCAGGTCGGCATCTTGAATCAGGACAATCTCTCCGCTCGCCTTTGCAAAACCTGTCCGTAAAGCCGCCCCTTTGCCCTGATTAACCGGATGAAATACAGTTAACAAATCAGAAGCGAACATATTTTTCATTAATTCGCGTGTACCGTCCGTGGAACAATCATCCACGATAATTATCTCCTTTTCCATGGGCAGGGTAACCGCACGCACCATCCTGAGTACTTTTTCCAGGGAATTTATTTCATTATAAACCGGGATGACAATAGACAATTTCTTTATAGATGATTGATTCATTTCATTACCAGTAAAAAAAGAACTTTATAGTCAGGAGTTCTTATGATGAAAGTTGTTAAAAACAATCATTACAAAAACACTAGAAAAAAATTGACCCATCGCTGTTTTGTGTGGGTAACATCGAAAAGCCCTCTAATGCGGAGACATAGCTGACCAGCCCTTAAGATGGAGCCCCGCCGGAGGCTTCAGCCCTCTCGCTTTTGCCCCCTTTCCCTTTCAATGCTATTCGTGACACGCCACAAACAGGAGCTAACTAGTACTAGTTACACGCCAGGGGTTTAAAAGTAGTTACCCACACGAAATAACGAAGAGCCCTTTTGGCTCCTCGCTATTTCGTGTGGGTAATCGAACTTCTTCTAATTAGGTATAATAACGAAAAGTTAATTTGTTTTAACTGTCAATCGTAACAATGTATTATTGTTTAGAGGTAAAGAAAGTAATTATTATAGATAGGTTTTAAAATAAATAATTCTATTATATTTTAAATCAATTAACTTTGACAAGGTACAATTTGATCCAAAAAAAATAAACAGTGTTAGGCTTTTCGCTATTTCGTGTGGGTAATCGAACTCCTTCTAATTAGGAATAATTCCGAGCTAGCATACCACAACAAAGCTGTCAAGGCCCAGCCCTACGGGCGCTCCCACCGGTCGCCGCCTTGACAGTTTTGTTGTGGTATGCAGACCTGAAAGTGGCAAAGGCGATGAGGCGCTATGCCTCCGGCGGGGCTCCAGCTCAAAGGCTGGTTAAAGTACCAGGTAACGTAGTATAATTCTGGATTACCCACACGAAACAGCGACGAGCCTAACTTTGTAATTATAAGGTGAACATATGGGGAGAACACACAGTTTATTGATAATCGCCAGCCTTACCGTAGCTGTATTACTAAGACTTTATGCTATACACATGCCAATAACATATGATGAAGCATATACATATCTTCATTTTATCAAGTCTGATTTTTTATACTGTATAACAAATTATCATGTAGCAAATAACCATTTCCTCTTTTCGATATTAGGGAAAATATGCGTAATTTTTTTTGGTGAGGCCACATGGGTAATTCGTTTGCCTTCGATAATTTCTGGGATTGCCATTATCCCTCTTTCTTATTTATTTTGGAAAAAAGTTGGTGGCAATCATGTGGCACTACTTACCACTACCTTCGTAGCCACCTCGTTTTCCATGGCATTTTATTCTGGGCAGGCACGTGGTTATAGTCTCCAAGCTTTCCTTTTTATATTATCCTTTATTTTTGGCAAACTTATTATAAACCAATCTGGTCGCCATAATTACCTTTTTTTGTCATTGACTGTGTCGTTTGGCTTGTACACTGTTCCCAGTATGCTTTATGGTGCCGGTGCAGTTTATATGTGGATTTTTGGAACGGGGTTGTTAGAGAAAGATGTAATTCTAAAAAAATATTTACTTACCAGATCTACAATATCGGTAGTGTTAACAAGTATCTTTACCATTATATTTTACAGCCCTGTATTATTTAGTTACAAAGGACTACCTCCCCTCAAGCAAGCAACTAAACATTCTTTTTCGGAATTATTAACTATGATTCCTCATGCTTTCGACAAGGTCATTCATGGATGGAACAATGAGCTACAGTCATATGTTGTTATTTTAGCTACAATAGGCTTATTTGCACTTGTTATTCGTTTATTTCGTAACAGTAGTGAGCTAGTTATTTTACTGGTATCAATTATCTCTTGGCCAACAATAGTTATCTTGCTCACTGGCGTCATACCTCCTTTTCAAAGGGTATGGATATATTTTTTACCATTTTATTTTGGTATGATTTCCCTTGGCATCATCTGGCTACTTTCTAACCCATTTTTTTCAAAGAAAAAAATATTTGAATTTATACCATTAATTATTGTTATTAGCGTGCTAATATTAAACACAGGTAACACTTTCCATCGACTTCACAGTAAAATTTCAAGATCAACTAATAACGCCAATTTAATTTATAAAACTCTAAATACAATGGTTCACAATGGCGATATTGTAGCTTCTCACTTACGATTAGGGGAGCGTTTAATGTATTTATGGAATTTGGACGATGTTCATTATAAAATAATCAATAAACAATGGACTTGTAGTGTCATTCAAATAAAACAAACCCCGGATATAAAATTTCAACCAATTACAGAAAAAGGAAAAAAAGTTTTTCTGGTTACAATGAAAGATAGGAATGAAAAAGATTTAATATCTTGGTTGAAAAAACAATTACCCTCTAAATTCAGTGTAATTCGAAAAGAAAGCACTTCTATTGGAGAATCAAAAATTATCTCCATTGAGTTTGCACCATCAATCGACTCTACCCATAACGACATAACCACTATTATGCCAGATTTACACAAAGCCCTTTAAAATCAAAACAGTGCATGGAAATTACAGAACAAAACATAGAAACAAAAGTTGCCATTTTAAGTCTTACTCAAGGAGGGCACCAACTCGCTATCCGTTTAGCAGAGCATTTTCCTGGAGCTACCCCTCTTCACTGTCGGGGAACTGTACGGAGCACGGTGAAAAAGGCATGGACCCGCTACGATGCTTTAATCTTTATCATGGCAACAGGTATCGCCGTGCGCACCATTGCCCCTCTTCTTCGCGACAAATACCATGATCCAGCTGTAGTCGTTTGTGATGAAGCCGGTCATTATGCTATTTCCCTACTCTCCGGTCATCTAGGAGGAGCCAATGAACTGGCAAACCAAGTAGCCCGGACACTTAACGGACAAGCTATTATTACCACGGCATCAGATGTTCTAGGTCGAACAGCTCTGGATATATGGATCAAAGACAATAACCTAACGGTTCATCAACCTAAAGGGTTAGCGGTTATCATGGGCAGACTGGTTAACAACGGATTTATTACCCTTTACAGTGATTATCCTTTGCCTCCTCTTCCCCCGGATATCCAGCATATCAATACAATAAAAAACGCCGATCTGGTGATCACTTCTCGAACCGAAAAATACCTATCCTGCTTCGTTCTTATCCCCAAATCCCTGGTGGTAGGAATAGGGTGTAACCGAGGAGTCAGTGCCAAATGCATTGAACGAGCCTGCACCGAGGTTTTTGCTGACCACGGCTTGTTTCTCAACGCCATTCGCAACCTGGCATCCATTGATATTAAGGCTGATGAACGAGGACTTCTTGATTTTGCCGCCGGTAAAGGGTATGAAATTGATTTTTTCTCTAGCAGCCAACTCAATGAAGTTGCGAACATCTCCGAGTCGCAAGCTGTTTTGCGAGCAACCGGAGCAAAAGGCGTAGCTGAACCGGCCTCCATTTTAAGTGCCGGAAACCATAGATTAATTGTAAGGAAAGTAAAATGCAAGGACGTGACAATAGCGGTAACGGAGGTTCACTCACCGTGGTCGGAACCGGACCTGGAGCCGTCGACCTCATAACACCTCGTGCTGAGCAATCCATTCGGAAAGCCGATCTCATAATAGGCTATCGCACCTACCTCGATCTAGTTGATCATCTTTTTCAACCACAACAAGAAATCATTTCCTCTTCGATGATGCAGGAAATGGATCGTTGTAAAAAAGGACTTGATGAAGCTGCCAAGGGGAAACATGTTGCCTTAATATGCGGCGGTGACCCTGGTATCTATGCCATGGCCGGCCTGGTCCTTGAGCTGGCTGCAGCCCGCAACGATAATATCTCCATAGACATCATTCCAGGGATTGCCGCCCTTAACTGTTGTGCCGCCATTCTTGGGGCTCCGTTAATGCATGACTTTGCATCAATAAGCCTATCTGACCTCCTTACCCCCTGGGAAGTGATTGAAAAACGCCTTGAAGCTGCGGCAATGGCTGATTTTGTTATCGTTCTCTACAATCCCAAGTCCAAAAAACGTACCCAGCAAATCGTACGAGCTCGGGAAATTATCCTCACCCATCGATCACCTGATACTCCTGTGGGTATCGTTAGCGGTGGCTCACGGGAAAATGAAACCATAAGAATTTCTACCCTTAAAGATATGCCCCTTGAAGAAATCGCGATGCAAAGCACGGTGATCATTGGAAACTCCACAACTTTTGCCTGGGAAGGAAAAATGATAACCCCTCGGGGATACAAAGACAAATACGGACTAGAGTAAGCAACAGGCAAAAAATAATTATTGGTGCAACCACCTGTGATCACATACAATCTCTCGGGGCACTAGGAAGCTGGAAGAAAATAATCTACCCGAATGGCATAGGATAGGACTTCGTCTTCAAGGCGTGCCAAGGGGCGCATACTTGTTGTATGTAACCCTTGGCGCAACGCAGAAGACGGAGCCATAGACAAGTCAGTCGGGTAGATTATTTTTGAAAGCTCCCTTAAAACAACTATTTATTAACCCCGTGACCAAATACCAAAAAAGAACTTATGAGCACAACACCCTATATTCTTGTCACCAATGATGACGGTGTTCACTCACCAGGCCTCACCGCGTTATACGAGGCCATGAAGTCTCTTGGTCACACGGTGGTCGTAGCGCCAGCCCGTGATAACAGCGCGGTGAGTCATTCCCTCACCATGGACCGTCCACTACGGGTTCACAAGGTACGGGACAATGTTTATACCCTGGACGGCACCCCCACTGATTGTGTGACCATTGGGATGAATAAAGTACTCTCGAAAAAGCCAGACTTACTCGTCTCCGGAATAAACCCAGGCCCCAACCTGGGCGATGACATCAGTTATTCCGGCACGGTTTCTGCGGCTATAGAGGGAACAATGTACTCTATTCCATCACTAGCCGTTTCTGCAGCCGGAGAGGGTGACCATGATTTTGACACTACGGCCAACATTGCCAGCCGACTGGCCCAAATGGTACTACACCATGGTTTGCCGGAAAATACGCTACTCAATATCAATATCCCATCGGGAAAACTAGCAGATCTTAACCAACTCCGCTTCACCAGGCAAGGACGCCGCCTTTACAAAGATGGTATCCAGGAAACTTTTGATCCCTGGGGTCGAAAATACTTTTGGATCGGCGGCGGTACCGTTCATTGGTCCGGTGAAGAGGGTACAGATGAGCAGGCAGTACGTGACGGTTTTATTTCAGTGACTCCCATTCAGTTAGATTTAACCAATCATGCCGGTCTTGAATATTTGAAAAATAATTGGCAGTGGTAATGGGTTGCTTTCTCCGTTCATTTAGGTGAAAATATGTAGGTGCTCACAGACATCTCATTTTCATGAGGTTGCCTCTGCCTGCATAGATGGGCTATAGCGAGCAGCAGCAACTGTATAAATATTGACCACCTGTGACCAGATACAAGGTAAATAAATTCCACAAACCAGAAAAATATAAATATCATTTCAAAGAGGGAAGCTCATGCCGCGTATCGGCGCCCATATGTCCATAGCAGGTGGTTTACACAAAGCCTTTGATCGCATAAGCGAAGTCGGAGGCGACGCACTACAAATATTTACCAAAAATCAACGCCAATGGCGAAGCAAGCCACTAACGACTCAAGAAATAACTACATTCACCGAGAAGAGAGACCTCTGCGGGGAAATAACGGTGGCCGCCCATGCTTCCTACCTTATAAATTTAGCCGCCGCACCCGGAGCAACCGCCGATAAATCATTACCAGCCTTTGTTGATGAACTGCAACGGTGTGACCAATTATCTATTCCCTACCTCGTTATCCATCCAGGTAGTCACGGCGGAGCAGGAATCGAAACCGGTATAGAAAGAGTTGTTTCCATGACCGATAAAGCTTTTGCCATGCTTCCTGAGAGCTCACGAGTCATGCTGCTACTAGAAACTACAGCCGGACAAGGGACCGCTTTGGGTGCAAGATTTGATGAACTGGGTACCATCATTAGCAAACTAAAACATTCCCAACGAGTGGGAGTCTGCGTGGATACTTGTCATATTTTCGCAGCGGGCTATGATATTCGTACTCCAGCCACATACAAAAATACCGTATCCGAGTTAAATAAAAAAATAGGATTAAACCGCGTCCATTTTTTCCATCTCAATGATTCAAAGAAAGAATTGGGATCCAAAGTTGATAGACACGAGCATATCGGACAAGGAAAAATAGGAACAGAAGGTTTTCGTTGTCTACTCAACGACCCCAGATTCGCTCAACTTCCAATGTCCTTGGAAACGCCCAAGTCTGACAACATGGCCGAAGACAAAGAAAACCTTAACCTCCTACGTTCACTAATAAAAAAATAATCTCAATTTAGAGGGATACCTATGATCCAGTTGTTCAGAATAGTAATTGCTTTCCTTATTAGTCTTTTGCTCCTTGGTGTCTCCTTAACTTTTGGACGCGAACCAATGATACAGATAACGGATGGAGTATATAGCTATCTGGACGTTCACGATCCTCTTCCCACCAATAGTTTTGGAGCCAATAGCGGAATTATCATAGGAGATGAAGGAGTTGCAGTTATAGACTCCCTGGGAAGCGCAAAAGAAGCACAAAACTTTCTTGCCGAGATAAAAACCATCACCGATAAACCCATCCAGTACCTAATTCTCACCCACCATCATCTAAATCATAGTTTCGGTGCCTCTGTCTTTAAAAATGAAGGAGCAGAAATCGTTGCCCACGCCGATTGCCTCGACGAAATGGTGAAGCATTCACATACCACCTTAGAAAACGCAACCTCCTACGGTCTGACTGCTGAAGAGTTAGCCGGAACTGAGATCGTTTACCCCACCAGAACGTTTAATGGGCAGTCTCTGAAACTTGATTTCAAGGGAGTAGATATTCGTCTGGTGACAGCTACGCCATCGCATAGCAGAGGGAGCCTTTTCGTTCATCTTCCTGAAAAAAAGGTAGTTTTCACGGGAGATCTACTATTTACCGATTATCATCCCTATATGGGTGAAGGACAAATAGTTAGATGGCGAGCAGAACTTGATAAAGTCTCATCTTTAGGCGCAGAGAAGATTATTCCAGGTCACGGTCCACTCTCCTCAAACCGGGATCTTATGGAAATGAAAAGTTACCTTGCTCAGTTCGACACCCTGGCCACCGAGATTGTCTCCCATGGTAAAAACATTGATCGCGCATACCGTGAACTTTATACAACTCTACCGACCCGCTCACGATCGGAATCTTTGATCATGGCCAATCTCAGGATTAAATATTTTCATCCAACGGACCAAAAAGCACAAAACACAGATAATGCAAAAACACTCCCAGCCCAATAATTACATATAAATTATTTCAACAACGCTCATTCAGCATCAAAGAGACGTATAATGGCACTTAAACCACAATATTTTCCGACCGAAGAACTGAACCTGAAACAAATTGCTGATGGAATCAATTCTTGGGGAGTTTCCCTGGAACATGTAAAAATGACCTATTTTGAGATGGAGCCCAATACTATTTTTAAAATGGATAGTAATACCCATGAACAAATCACCATGGTTGTGGAAGGAGAACTTTTTCTCAGAATAGGAAATCAAGAAGCAAAGGTTAACAAAGGTGAAGTTTTCACCCTTCCCATTGGAGTAGATTGTATAATTCGTACCACTGAGCAGCCGGTTAAGGCTGTTGATGCATGGGTAATGATGGGAGAAATAGAAGAAGATGAAAATAAAGAAAAGGTAAACGAATAATCCCCTCCGGCATCTAATATATGAAAAAAAAAATACTGGTAGATCAAGCCGTTGGCATGGTACTTCCCCATGATGTCACAGAGATAGTACGGGGAGAAAAAAAAGGTCCAGCCTTTAGAAAGGGCCATGTTATCCGACAAGAGGACCTGCCACATCTCAAACGCTTGGGTAAAGAACATATTTACGTTCTGGAACTGCGAGATGATGAAATCCATGAAGATGAAGCTGCTCGGATATTATCCGCCTCTTTAGCCGGCTCAGGTATTGAATGCAGTCCAGAACCGGTAGAAGGCAAAATATCCCTCATAGCTGAAGAAAATGGATTACTAAAAATCGACGTTGATAGCCTCTATCAATTTAATCTGCTTGGCGAGGTGATGTGTGCAACACTTCCCAATTACACCCCAGTTCACAAGGGAGATACAGTGGCCGCTACCAGGCTAATCCCTCTCATTGCCAAACGTAAATTGTTGGATCAGGCCACAGCAATCTGCAAGCAAAATAAAAAAATCATCCAAGTCATTGCTCTAAAAAAAGTGCGTGCCGGAGTGGTAATAACCGGCAATGAAGTTTTTTCCGGGAAAATAGAAGATCGTTTTCAAGAGGTTATTCGAACAAAACTCAAGGAGCTGGGTAGTCAACTTGATATCGTGCGCTATGCCCCAGACGATATCGACAAAATCGCCACCGCTATCAAGGATTGCATTACCCAAGGCGCGCAACTGATCATAACCACCGGTGGTATGTCGGTGGACCCCGATGATGTGACCCGCAAAGGTATTTTTCAAGCGGGAGCCGAGGAAATAACCTACGGATCTCCAGTATTGCCTGGAGCCATGTTTTTAACCGGTCGCATCAAAGATGTTCCTATTCTCGGTTTACCGGCTTGCGGAATGTATCATAAAATAACTGTATTTGATTTAGTACTACCGAGGATTTTAATAGGAGAAAAGGTCGGTCGCGAACAACTGGCTGCTTTAGGGCACGGCGGTCTATGCCGTAACTGCAAAAAATGTCGCTATCCCGTTTGTCATTTCGGACCTTGATAAAAACAAATATGGCATAATCTTATAAGGAGTTATAAGATAAGGGCTACAATGGACCATAAGAATTGAACCGTTAAGCGGAGGCGGACCATGAAAAATCACAAGATAAGCTGGTTATGGCTGCTCTTTATACTACATATCTTATTACCTCTCACTTTTGATACCTCATCTGCCTTGAGCTTTGAAGGCGATGGTGAGTTTGGCATTAACGGTAGGGCCATTATAGATATTAACGGAAATACGATTAAAACTAATGCCTTATTAATAGATCATGATAATAACAAAATAATCGTAGGAGGCAGCACTACTGTCTCGTCCCGGTCAAGTTTTGCGTTGTTGCGTCTTAATTCTAACGGTGTCCTGGACAGCTCTTTTCAATCAGATGGTGCAATAACAACCCAATTGGGAAACGGCGATGCTGAAATTTTAGCCCTGAGCTATACAGCTGACGGCAAAATTATTGCCGCAGGTTACGCCACGGTGGTTTCAGGGGATAAAGATTTTGCATTAGCTTGTTACAATGCAGATGGTTCTCTTTACGAAGGATTCGGAGAGAACGGCATAATCATTGGAAATACAGCAGACAACGATGAAATACATGCTGTAGCCGTTGATTCAGCTGGCCGAATCGTAGTGGCTGGCTACTCTACCGGCACCATCGGAAAAGTCCCTGTATTGACCAGGTATTTGGATGATGGTACGATCGACACTACTTTCGGCGACGCTCAGGGAACCAAAGTTATAGACACCATAGGTGATGATACGGTATTAAACGACCTCAAGATACTCTCCAATGATAGTATTGTCGCAGTGGGTTCTACGAGTAATAATAACGATGGCTGGGAACAGGCATTGGTGATACGGGTTAGCGCCTATGGACAACTTGATGAAAGTTTCGGTGACCAAGGAGTAGCTTACCCAACAGATGACCACGTCTCAAGCAGAGGTCAGGCCATAAGTATCTTAGAAGACGGTTCCCTATTGGCAGCCGGCTCCATAGGAGAAGTTGGAGATCGTGATTCCATGCTTTTTCTCTTTACCCATAACGGGACTGCCGATGGGACCTTCGGCTTCGAAGGAGCTTTAAACGTTGGCTTAGAAGATGAAGACGATGAAATTTCCACGCTAGTAGTGAGTGAAAACGGCATAGGGATGACAGGCTATACCCAGGATATCGATAACAAAAAAAGCTTTCTCTTTATTTTTGCCCAAGAGAAAGCAACAATAAACAATTCGATTTCCGGTTCACAAATCGTCATTAACGATCTCATTATGTATAATTCCTTAGATGATGAGCAATCCTTTATGAATCCTGAAAGTGATTACTCAAATCAATGGGATATCTCTGCCATGATCTCTCCCTTTGGCGATAATGATTATGGCACGGCAATAGCACTCCTTTCAACCGACAAGATCATCGCAGTTGGTGTCACTCAACAGGAAGGAATTGAGGCCGCAGCTCTAGCCAGCTATGATATTTCAGATACAACGTCAAGTACTCTACCAACGAATGGAGATCTTACCGGATCGGTCAGCTCTACTCCCAACTATACCGAGGTGTTCAACGCCTCGGGCATCAGCACCCGCATAGTTACCTCTATCACCCAAACTTCGGCAGTCAGCGGAGGAACAATTCAAGATAATACAAGTTTAACTTTTAAAAAACGTGGAATTGTTTTCAGTTTAAACCCTGATCCGTTATATCCTCAAAATGACAATACTGATACAGAGGAAAGCGAACCCCAAAAAGTACAAAATAGCAACTTCATCACCGACGGCTTCACTGACAACGGCTCCGGCACCGGAACTTATTCATCCAAAATGAACGATCTTCGGCCCGGTACCACCTATTATGTACGCGCCTATGGAATCAGCGAAAAAAGTGACATTTACTATGGTAATATTATAAAATTCGAAACCTCTGAGGCTTGTTTTATCGCCACAGCAGCCTACGGTTCAGTTCTTCACCCCTATGTTAAGGTTTTGCGCGATTTTCGTGACCGTTACCTCATTCACAATTCCGTGGGTTGCCATTTAGTAGACTTCTATTATCATTTCTCTCCGACCATTGCTAACACCATTGCCGCTAACAGTATTTTACGACTATTAACCCAATGTTTGTTATTACCGCTCATTGCACTCAGCTGGCTCAGCTTGCATCCAGCTCTATTGTCAATCCTTGTTTGCTTTATTGGACTGGGGACTATAATCAGAATACGCAGAGCTAAATTGGCTGTTAAAGAATGTACTAATATATGAACCTTTATTTTTTAACTCAAAGATATTTTTTTGATCCCTCATCCCATGAGAAAATTATAATATCGCGCAACCTCTCACTGCACTACTCTTAACCTAAATACATTTACTTTTATGAAAAATCATCTCAAAGATTCACGTGGCTTTACCCTAATCGAATTACTGGTTGTTCTGGTTATTCTCGGTGTTCTTGGAAGTTTAGTTGTACAGAAACTTATGCCATATCCAGATGAAGCACGACGTGTTTCAGCAGAAGTCAATATCCGCGCCCTCGAACAAGCCCTGCAAAGATATAAGCTGGATAACAGTGTATACCCCTCCACCGAACAGGGACTTCAAGCCCTCATTGAACCGCCGTCCGCTGGCAAACTAGCAAAAAAATGGCGTAAAGGCGGCTATATCGAGGTTATCCCTAAGGACCCTTGGGATAACGAATTTATTTATATCCAACCTGGTATTCACCGAGATTTCGATTTAATGTCCTATGGGGCCGACGGAGAACAAGGAGGAGAAGATAAGTACGCCGATATTAATAACTGGGAGCTTGACTAAGGAGAATAGTATTACCGTGGTAAAAAATACTATTGCTCCTAATAAATCTGCTGGCTTCACCCTTTTAGAGATGCTTATTGCCCTCACCCTAATCTCAATTGTCTCAACTCTGGCTATTCCGAGAATGTCACGCTCAGTTTTCTTCGGCTCACTCAAATCCTCCGCCCGTACCTTAACCGGATTTATTGCCGACACCAAACAACAAGCCATTCGAAAACGAACCGATTACACCCTTATTTTTGACCTGGAGCACGACATCATCAGCAGAAAATCATCCACTGAACTAGAAAATAGCGACTCGAAAAAAGGAAAACAATTTCAACTTCCCGAGGGTGTCACAATTCAAGACATTCTTCTGATACCTGGGGAGAAACATTCCTTGGGAGGAACCGGTTTGCACTTTAACACGAAAGGTTATTCCGAAGAGGCCTATATTCACCTGCTTGACGATGACGGTGATATAATTACCATCGTAGTGTCACCATTCCTTGGAGTAAGTGATATTTTTGATTCCTATGTTGAACCAGCCACCTTATAAAAAACAAACCTTTTTTCTGGCCGGTAACTCCTCTGGATTTACCCTTTTAGAGGTTATGGTAGCTGTCGCCATCCTGGCTATCACTGTGGTCAGCCTGCTAGGTTCACAATCCCAGAGTATCCAAGTAGCCATGAGTTCTCGCTTTAATACTACAGCGTCCCTCTTGGCAGGGGGAAAAATAACCGAACTGCAACTGGCAGATTTTTCCTCGCTCAGTTCCAATCAAGATTCCTTTGAAGAACCTTATGACAATTACTATTATTCCTTGAAAGTATGGACGCCGTCAGAAAAGGAAATTGGAATTGAGACCGATGAAAATACCCTCAAGGCCATCCAGTTAACCATCACCTTGGAAAATGACGAAAAATACAGCTACTCTATTCGTGCACTTATCAGCAATTCGCCCGGTGGAGAACAAGAGTGATCAATATGATAAGGGAAAATCATGGAATGACCCTACTTGAAATCATGTTGGCCCTAATGGTACTATCAATGGTCATGACCATGGTTTCCATATCACTATCCGGGACATTTGACATGATGGAATCCGTTCGAACACAGGGAGACATCTATTATCAAGCTCAAGTCGCCATGCAACGCATTCGAGAAGATGTCACCTCGGCTATTTATGACCCAAAAGTTCAATTTATCGGGGAAAATATAGATCAAAACGGAGCGCGAGCAGATCGATTAAGTTTCCTTTCCCTCGGTCATATAGTTTTTGATAAGGAACATGATAGTGAAGGGCCTGGTATTATATCCTATGCAGCACTTCCCCATAGAGAAGGCGATGGGCGATTGGTCCTCTATCGCAGCGATATATTACTAAAGCCAGGCCTTACCGACGAGACCATAAGCATAGAAAGTGAGACCGCTCCCGGATATATTATCGCTGACCATCTTCGATCAGTCACTTTTACCTATCTTACCGGAGGGGAAGAAGAAAGCGATAATTGGTCCTCGGAACCGGCTGAATCAGACAGTGATCCCATAGAATTGCCAGCCGCTGTAAAATGCACCTTGGAATTTTGGCTTAGCAAACAAGAGGAAACCACAGTGAGCTTCACCACCAACATACTTATTCCCGTTGGTTGGTCGAACCTTACTCATCAGAGCAATGGGCAATGAAATTACTACCAGACAATCAAGGGATGGCTCTGTTACTTGTCTTATTCGTAGTGGGTATTTTAATTAGCGTGACAGTGGAGATTGGTTCCACTGTCAATTGGCAATTATACAGTTCCCATAATCAGGCAGACACAGTACGCCTTGATGCCATGCTCTCCTCCGGACTCAACATAAGTTTCGCCCTACTAACAAAGGATGAACAAGCAACAGTAACAGACAGCCTACTTGATCCATGGGCTATTTATGATTCAGATGCCCTCTCTTCTTTCTTCGACGGCGAGGGAATTACCATACAGATCAATGATCTAACCGGAAAATTGCAGGTTAATAGTCTTATTCCTGCAAACAAGTCTGAATCGGAAAAAAGTCGAGTTATATTACAACGTAAGTTATGGCTCCGATTTCTGACCTCAGGTCATTTTGCCGTCGAAGGAGAGGAAGAAGCCGAGTCCTTACTTGATGCGCTTAGTGACTGGATAGACAAGGACGATGAAGAACGACCAATGGGCGCTGAAAGTAATTATTATCAATCCCTTGAACAGGGACACGAATGCGCCAACGCTCCTTTTATCAGGCCGGAGGAACTGCTGGCAGTTAAGGGGATGACCAAAGAGCTTTTATACGGAACAAAAGAACATGAAGGATTAATCAACTATATTGATGTATATGGGCAAGACGGTAAAATTAATATTAACACCGCGAACCCCTTAATTTTAAGTATTCTCGCCCCAGGCATACCTGAAGACGGAGTGGAAGCTCTAGTGGAATATCGCACCGATGAGTCCAATAAGGACGCACTCAATAACATTTCGTGGTATAAGAATACATCATTCCCCTCTGATATCACCATTAGCCCTCAACTTCTCACGGTGAACGGCGATTATTACCAAGTAAATGTTAAGGCGGAATATAAAAATTTACGACGACAAGGAGTTGGCACCATTCACCGCTTAACGTCCGGTCAGCAAAATCTACTTTCATGGAAAGTAGAGTAGTATGAAATAAACGAAGTACGAGTTATTACGAATACAATATGGATAAATACGTACTCGGCATTGATATCGCCGATAATCATATAGCAGCTGCCCTAGTGGGCCAACAAGGTAGCGGGGTAAAACAGCTTGTCTCCCTCTTACACGCCCCCAACCAACTCAACGGAGAACTCCCTGATTTCCAGATAATGTTCGACGAGATAACACTTAGAGACATTAATACAGTTATCGGCCTTCCTCTATCCTGCTTATCCCTACGTAATTTATTTCTTCCATTTATAGACAGTAAACAAATCAACCAAACCCTCTCTTTTGAACTTGAAGAACAATTAATAACTCCCATTGAGCAACTTCGTTTCCAATATTCCGTAAGTAAAGAATCGGATGAGGGCAGTAAAATTTTAGTAGCCTCTCTGCACAAAGAGATATTAAATCAATATGTAAAC
>JAOTSI010000386.1 GCA_029865005.1 Desulfobulbaceae bacterium | reverse complement strand
AAGATAGGGTGGTTACCAAACTCATTCAGCTAAAACATGCCGACCCTAAAGATGTAAAAACTATCTTAGCTCCTCTAATTTCCAATACCAGCGTGGTGATCGCCCATACTGAATCGGGCATGCTTATTATGACCGACGTGATGTCTAACTTGCACCGACTCACCGATATCATCAACGCCATAGATATCCCCTCGGTTGACGAAGAGATGAACTTCATCCAGTTAGAACACGCCACAGCCGAGACAGTAGCCCGCACCATGAGCCAGCTATTCATGCCAAAAGGGGGGAAACAGAAAACAGAGATGGTTAAAATCATTCCCTATGAACGAACCAACTCACTGATCATCCTGGCATCGCAAAGTACCATGAAAAAAATTGCTTCCTTGGTGTCCAAACTTGACACCTCCGTACCCAGGGGAGAGGGTAAAATCCAAGTCTATTACCTACAGCACGCCGATGCCGAGGAACTAGTCAAGGTACTTACCAGTCTGGCCGCAGCCGGGAAAAACGGACAGCCTGGAGCCGGGGATAAAGCCCCTCTCCTTTCCCGAAACGTTAACATCATGGCCGATGACGCCACCAACTCTCTGGTAATCACCGCGCCACGCGATGAATATGCAGTAATTGAAAATGTGATCACTAAACTCGATATTCCCCGACGAATGGTTTACATCGAGGCCCTGATCATGGAAGTGAAAGTTGATAAATCATTTGAGATCGGTGTGCAATGGGGCGGAGACGGATCTTATAGCGGTGATACAGGAAAGGTATATTCCGGCTTCAGCGGTAGTCAAAGCGCACCCTATGGGGTTATGCAAGGACTAGCTAAAGGAACCGACGGTTCCGATGCACCTATATTCCCCTCCGGTTTCCTTCTAGGGGTCATGCAAGAGGGGATAACCATCGGAGATGTCTTTTTCCCCTCCCTGGGCGCGGTACTCAATGCATACAAAAAGGATAGCGATGTTAATATCATCGCTACACCTCAAATACTCACCACCGATAACAAAAAGGCAGAGATCAAGGTAGGTGAAAACGTTCCTTACATTACCAGTCAAAATACCACTCAAGCGCAACAAGATTATACCAATTACGAGTATAAAGACGTAAACACCACCCTGGAGATCACCCCCCAGATAAACCAACACAATCTGGTTAAACTAGATATTTTAACCGAAATCGTTAAGTTAAAAAACCCCAACAGTGGCGATTATCGCCCAGAAACTCTGAAACGAACCGCAAAAACCACGGTCATCATCCGGGATAAGGAAACCATTGTATTAGGGGGTATCATCGGCCAAGACACATCCAGCGGCGAATATAAGGTACCATTGCTGGGAGACATCCCCCTCATCGGGTGGCTATTCAAATCCCACGCCCGATATGATCAACGCACCAACCTTTTCATCTTCATAACTCCCCATATTGTGGAGAATCCTGCTGAAGTTGCATCACTCTACCAACGTAAGCGCAATATCATAAATAACTCTAAAACATACAAAGAAGAGTTCACCGGCTGGGAACCCTTGCCAGAACCAGATCCCCAAAGAGCTACCGCTTTATCCGATGTGGGGTTCGCCAAATTGCAACGTAAAGAATATAGTAAAGCCAAACAATATTTCAGTGAAGCCTTACAAAACGATCCTAAAAACAGCAACGCGGTGCTCAACATGGGTGCCGTTTATGAAGCAGAAGGACAAACAGAACGGGCTAAAACCATGTATCGCCTAGTCCTAGAGCTGGAAGAAAAAAAGGGTGAGAGTAAAGAAAGCACCTACCTGACTGATTTTGCTACTCAGAAGCTCAGCAGGCTCCAAATGACCGTACCTGATAAAGAGTGAGTTCTCAAACACCTATGAAACGATTAGGCGATATCCTCATCAGAGATTTTGGGATAACCCCCGAAACCATACAGCAAGGACTGGATATTCAAGCGTCCAAGGGCGGAAGATTAGGCGATATTCTCGTCCATCTCAAAAAGCTCTCTGAAAATGACTTACTCAAGGCTCGCGGGAAAGTAAGCGGACTTGAGGTTATTAAGGAGTTACCAATTGACGCTGATCCTTTCTTTACCGATAAAGTACCCATCCACTTTCTTAAAAAGTTCAAGATGGTCCCCATCGCCACCCGGGAAGACTGTTTTGTTGCCATAGCTGATCCTTATAACTTTCAACAGCTTGACGACCTACTCCAGCTTCTAAAGTGGGAGGGAATAAAAATTCTGCTCGCACCCCATGAAGAAATATTTACCGCCATTAATTCCGTATACGACTTGGGACGAAGAAGTGCGGACCAGGTAATGCAGGACATAGATGAAACCGACCCTGAATCCCTACTCTCAGAGATTGAGGAAACCTCCGACCTTCTGGATGATACCAGTGACGCACCAGTCATAAAACTGGTTAACCTGATGCTCTCCAATGCGGTCCGAGAAGGGGTGAGTGATATCCATATCGAACCCTACAAAGATCGGGTCAAAATCCGAAAGCGAGTGGACGGCATCCTCTATGATATGTATTCCCCGCCCAAACATGTGCAGGCCAAACTCATCTCTCGAATCAAGATCATGGCCAAGCTTAACATCGCAGAGAAAAGGCTTCCCCAAGACGGGCGTATTGAAATCCGTTTAGCTGACAAAAATGTGGATCTCCGGGTCTCCACCCTACCCACCACCTTCGGTGAACGGGTAGTTCTTCGTTTGCTGGATAAATCCAATGTACTGCTTTCGCTCACCACTCTGGGTATGGCCAAAAACGACCTTGAAATGTTTAACAAGCTGATCAAGGCACCCCACGGTATTATCCTGGTCACTGGCCCCACCGGCAGTGGTAAAACCACCACCCTTTATTCAGCCCTTTCCATCCTCAACACCCCGGATATCAATATTATCACCGTGGAGGATCCCATTGAATACCAAATTAACGGCATCAGCCAGGTACAGGTCAACTCCAAGATCGATCTCACCTTTGCCAACGGCCTAAAAACAATAGTCAGACAGGACCCTGATGTAATTCTCGTTGGTGAAATTCGTGATGTAGAGACTTCCGAAATCGCCATCCAGGCTGCACTCACCGGGCATCTTGTTTTCTCTACCTTACATACTAACGATGCCGCCAGCGCCGTTACCAGGATCATCGATATGGGTGTGGAACCTTTTTTGGTATCGTCAGCGGTAAACGCCATTTTGGCCCAGCGATTAATCAGAAAAATATGCCCTGAATGCAAGGAAGCTTATACACCGGATAAGCAATTGTTAATTCGAGCCGGAGCTTCACCTGCAAAATTCGGAGACCGCAAACTCTATCGGGGCAAAGGCTGTCCGGCCTGTCTCAATACCGGCTATCAGGGACGGATAGGTATCTATGAACTCATGGTTCTCACCGATAAATTAAAACATCTCATTCTCACCACCTCTGATTCCAATCAAATCAAAAGAGAGGCTAGAGTTTCCTCAGAATATCCCATGCAAACCTTACGACAAGATGGACTTCGTAAGGTTTTGGCCGGGTTAACCTCTCTAGAAGAGGTGATTAGAGTCACATGATGATATTTGACGACATCAAAAAGTTTTCCTCGTCTCATCAAACCATAAGTCTATTGTGAGTAGACCAACTCACGATCCAACCCCATATAACACTATAATACTAGCCATTACGGCCTGCCTGTTATGGTCCACCGCCTTTGTGGGGGTAAAAATCGGGCTTCGTTACTCCACTCCCCTATCTTTTGCCGGAACTCGGTTCATGCTTGCAGGCCTGCTTCTCACTCCTTTATGGGTGAGTCAAGCCAATATTTTTTCATTGATTCGACATGATATTAAAATAATACTGTTACTAGCTCTGTTTCAAACTTTTTTGTTATATGGGTTGTTCTACATCGGCATAACCATGCTCTCCGGAGCACTTGCAGCCATAATCATCGGTGCATCTCCCCTTACATCCGCCTTGACCGCCCATTTTTTCCTGGCCAACGAACCTATGACCCGAAGTAAAACGATGAGTTTGGGGGTTGGGGTGATCGGAGTATGCTTCATCAGTATCAGCCGTCTACCCTGGGCTTCCCCAGAGGGCTTACGTGAATTTTGCGGAATTATCCTTCTGCTTCTGTCCACCGTTTTCAGCGCTTATGGCAATATTCTGATCATTAAAAGAAAAAGCAAGCTAGGATCAATTCCCCTGAACTCTCTGCAAATATTTATTGGTGGCTTGCTGTTATTTATTGTGTCCATCCCACTGGAGGGCATGCCTACCATTGACATTCCTTGGCTCTATTACGG
>JAOTSI010000385.1 GCA_029865005.1 Desulfobulbaceae bacterium | reverse complement strand
CATGATAGGAACCAGTAGTTACACTGCATTTGGTATAAACTTTAGCAACGGAGCTAATGGCTACAACGGAAAATCAGCAGGTTCTAGCTACCCCCTTTGGGCTGTTAAATAATTATAATGTTAATTTTTAACTATAATTATTTTCGTTAAACTTTTTCATTATGACTGAAAGGCACAACCTATGAATAAAAAATTATCTCTTACTATCATTTTTACTTTGTTTCTAACCTCACCCCAGGTTCTATTAGCAGAAAATGTTGTTATCATACCTTTTAAAAAAACAAACATCATACCGGTTGTTGGGCACTCAGGATCAGCAGAATCCACCCATGTTTTAACTGAAAAAACATTTGGTAACGATGCCTCAGAAAACCTAACAGGAACATTAACCGGAGTATCTAACGGTGAAGCCCTTCAAAAAGATGTGGCAAACGGTAAAACTTTTTCTAACTACAACCAAACTAACATTAGCGGCACCCGTGATATTAGCCCAAAAGTAGCAGTATCAGGACAAGTGACTACATACTCAGAGATCCCTAACCCAAATTTACCCATATCAACCACAGATGGTGGTTTAACAATAGGTGCTAGCATAGCCTCCGTTCGCTTTATTGACAATAATGATGGAACGGTGCTGGATACTATGACGGGACTAAAGTGGCTGAAAAATGCAAACTGCTTTGGAGCCCTAGGTTGGACCAATGCTCTTAACGCTGCTAATGCTCTTGCTGATGGACAATGCGACCTAATCAGCTCATCATCCAATGCAGGTGACTGGCGTATACCCAACATCCTAGAACTACAAAGCATCATTAGTTATGAATATATGAATCCTACCATATCGAACAGTGACACAAGCGGAAAATGGACTTCAAATGACCCATTCACCAACATCAAAAGTGCCAAATATCACACTTCAACCACCTCATCTACCAATCAAAATTTTACTTTTAGCATAGACCTGAAAAATGGTTTAGTTATCACTGAAAGCGATTACAAAGATGGTGCCACTTTATACGTATGGCCAGTTAGGAACTAATATAGTACACTACTCTTACCCCTTTCCTGCGAAATATTTTTTTGCAAGAAAGGGTTATATTGTAATTAAATTCTATATTGGTTCAACCATATGTTGCACCACACATATCTTCCACTATTTTCTCTATAAAGCACCCCCCTATCAAGCAGATTTATTATAAAAAATAATCGTAACAACTAAAAAAAAATAACATATTAACATCTTACTGAATAGAATCTTTACAAACCCAACCAGTTTAAGTAAAATACATAATCTTTTACAATTACAATTAAATCATTTTACCTTCAAAAGAGTTGTAGTAGCCATGTCAATACTCGCTTGGGACAAGAACATCATACTAGACCACCCAATCATTGACCAACAGCATCAAAAACTGGTTATTCTGGTGAATGAATTTTATGAAGCAATTAGGAAAAAAGAAGCCAACTCGGCTATTATGGAACTTTTGCAAGGGCTGATCGACTATACGGAGTTTCACTTCAAGGACGAACAGAACTTGATGCGGTTAAATCAATATCCCGATTATTTACCGCACGTAAGTGAACATAGAAAGTTTGTTGCCCATGTGGCAGATTGTTATACTCGAATCTCAGAGGGAAAGCTGGTTATCTCTCTTGAAATAACCAGTTTTCTGCGTAGCTGGCTGGTTGAGCATATTAAGGTAACCGACAAAAAACTTTGTACTTTTCTGGCCCAAAAGTCAGGGAAACAATAAACTCAACAACAAGCCCCGCCGGCGCCGCTTTCATTGTCCGCCTTTTGGGCCGCCGGTCCGCATGTAAAAGGTCCGTAATGGACACTTCGATCCCCAATAATATTAAAATGAGCTGAATATCTAGTTTGCTCCAACATGGAAGCAGTATTTCCACACACCAACATCGGCTTACCGGTAATGAACCGATGATGATCATCCAGGTCAAAATAATGAGGATAATCATCTATGGTTCCCTTGTAGATCGCCGCCTGTCCATAATCCTCACAAATATCCTCCAAACTAGCAAGTTTGAATACCCTCACTGAAACAGAATAAAAATCTACCATTCCTATCTTTCTCTTTACCGGTTCACTTTGTAACTCTACCGGCCGCCTGTTGAGTAATCGATAATCACGAATATTTAATTCTAATAAAATCCTGCGGAAATCCTCTTCATACATGGCTCCGGCCAAACACTCACCATGTAGTACTGGATCATCATAGAGCTCGGATGGAACACGTCGTCCGGCAAACACATCAGAGAAAATCAATTCTCCACCAGGCTTGAGTACCCGAAATATCTCTGAAAACAGCTTTTTCTTATCTCCTGAAAGGTTAATAACACAGTTAGAGATGACAATATCCATGGAATCATCTTCAATTCCAACCCCTCCCAAATCTTCTATATATCCCTGCCGAAATTCCACATTAGGAGCTGAATAACCGAATCTCTCAGTGTGCTCTTTAATATAAAGCCTTGCCACAGCCAACTGCTCCTCTGTCATATCCAGCCCAACCACTCGTCCCGAATTACCTGCGAGACAAGAAGCCACATACGCATCACGACCAGTTCCGCAGCCTAAGTCCAAAATAGAGCAACCTTCCAACAACGGCGGCAAGGGAGAACCACATCCATAGAATCTATTCAATATATCAGGATGTAACTTCATCAATGCATTTTTTACACTTGGAGAAAAACCATCATCAGTACAACGGCAAGCATTTTCCTTAAGATCTCCCATATGCTTAATAGTTTTTCCATAATATTCTCGTAATCTCTTGGTTACCGACGCATCAACGGTCATCTTCCCCTCCGGTACATCTTAAAAATATAAATTTCAGGCCAACTACAGTATGTAATTTAACTTTTACTATTTACCTTAACAAATATTTTACCCACAGCATACTCTTACTGTCAAACATACCTTCCTATAATTACACTAATAAACCACCAAACGCCTGCCCCCATTCCAGTCCAACCTAAGCGTCCATTTACCGCATTTATCATAAACCATGCTAAAGCAAATCAACTCACCTGCCGAAAAGAAACATACATTGATTCTTTAGTTTACTTGTCAGCATAGCAGGCTGACAGATACTATAAACTGGGTAACCTCTTGGTAACAAATCAATACTAAGCTTAAACTCTAAACTACAAACTAAGGCTCCAAGATCATGGGCGGACTTCTTACAGCACTCAACGCTGGCAAAACCAGCCTGTCGACCAATCAAAAATCAATTGAAATAGTCGGCAACAATATCGCCAACGTAAACACCCCAGGATACTCTCGCCAACGCGCCGAACTGATGCAAATACCGGCGCTTAATTTTGGCGATTTTTTTGTTGGTCAGGGCGTAACTGTATCCAACGTTCGACGAGATCACGATGTTTTCATTACCAGACAACTTCACGAAAAAAGCGTTACTTTAGGGGAAGAAACCGGTCGATCCTCTCCCATGATTGAGCTAGAAAGAATATTCAATATTGCAGATGAAAATCTGGCCTCAGAGATTGATCGTTTTTTTGACTCCTGGCAGCAACTCACTGCTAATCCTAGCGGGTTAGTAGAACGAGATATTGTTATTCAACGCGGTCAACTCATGGGTGACGCCTTTGCAGGAGTAGCCCAAGAGATGGAAAACGTCCGTCAAAATATCAACAATAATATCATTTCCAAAATAGATAATCTCAACGAGACCATCAACGAAGTCGCCAGACTAAACGAACGCATTCAACTAGTAGAGATATCAGGTCAATCCGCAAACTCTGCCAGGGACCAACGCGATCTACTCATTGAAGGACTTGCAAAAACATTAGGTGTTCAAACCTTTGTAGATAAACAGGAACAGCTCAACGTCCTCCTACCAGGCGGTCTCCCACTGGTAATTGGAAATTATCCCATGTCCATTGAAGTAGACACCACCGGCACCGATGCAGTGCTGCGCCTCAACGCGGCAGGCAGCATCAAGGATCTTACTCTCAACGACCTTGGTGGCGAAGTCAAGGGCATGTTTGAAGTACGCGATGTCTTCCTTGCCGGTATCAGGGACGACGTTGACAAACTGGCCCTTGATGTAACGGAAGCAGTTAACGCCGTACATAATATTGGCTATGGGTCAGACGGGGTAAATGGTCGAGATTTCTTCCAAGACCTTGGCGGAGTACAGGCAGACGCAGCCAGAAGAATGGAGGTGGCCTTTACGGACCCAAGCTGGGTTGCGGCAGCTGGTAACCCTGCAGCTGCTCCCGGAGACAATGAAAACGCC
>JAOTSI010000384.1 GCA_029865005.1 Desulfobulbaceae bacterium | reverse complement strand
ACTAAGGGAAAATATCTCACGAGGATTATCTAGCCCACTTCGTACCTTAAGTGAAAAACTGCCCCGAATTACTGGACGCAAACTGGCAACCATATCTGCCAAAGCACAAGGATCTCCCAATAAGGATCCCCCTGCAGTACCGCTATTCATCCGTCCGTAAGGACAACCTAAATTGATATTTAGATGTTCCACCCCCAAATCCTGCACCACCTGAGCCGCACTTACTAATGCATCAGTATCGTGCCCGATTAATTGCACCACCAAGGGTACTCCGTCCACCATACCGGTGATCTCTTTGCGATCACTCTTGCTAATTACCTGCCGAGCTCCAGCCACCACCCGCACAAACTCGGTAAAAACCACATCTGGCCGCACCCAGCTGATAAATAGATCTCGCAAGGCACGATTAGTTAATCCCTGCATAGGAGCCAACATCAACGGTCTAGCACGAGAGCCCCACGGCAACGGATTTGATTCCTTTTTATTTCCTTTCACTTACAATCCTAATATATTATAAATAATCAATAAACCTATTTTACCATGAAGTTACAGAAGATATTTCATTTATCATAAAAGATAAGCAGCAACTCGTAAAAAATATATTGAGCAATGATTATTCCCATTTTATTTATCCCGCACTCCTAATAAGTCATATAAATAAAACTGTTAAACTATGATAATACCATTTTTCCAAGTAGATGCATTTTCAAACAAAACATTTGGTGGGAATCCGGCTGCTATTTGTATATTAGACTCCTGGCTTGACAATCATGTACTGCAAAAAATCGCAGCTGAAAACAATCTGTCAGAAACAGCATTTATCACCCACATATCCCCTGGACATTATGGATTAAAATGGTTCACCCCATCCGTAGAAGTTGACCTTTGTGGTCATGCCACGCTAGCAAGTGCCTTTGTGCTCCTTAAATTCTACGAGCCCAACAGAACAGAGCTAAAATTTCAGACAGTAAGTGGAGAATTATATGTTTACAAATCAGGTGAGTTGCTTTCTATGAATTTCCCAGCAAGGCCTCCGGTCAACGCTAACCCTCCTGAAATATTAGCTGAAGCTCTTGGTGCTAAAGCGAACTATATTCTTGAATCAAGAGATTTAATGGCAGTATTTGAGGATGAAAAAATAATTAAAAATATTTCCCCAGATTTTGATAAATTAAAAGAAATAAAAAGTCACTTTGGCATCATTATTTCTGCTCCTGGAAACAACTCTGATTTTGTCTCCAGGTTCTTCGCCCCCAACGCTGGGGTTAACGAAGACCCTGTAACAGGCTCTACCCATTGCACATTAATCCCTTATTGGGCAAAGCGACTCAGAAAAAACAAACTTCATGCTTACCAATTATCAGATAGAATCGGAGAAATTTATTGTGAATATTCTATAGATCGAGTCACCATATCAGGATACTCCACCTTATTTGCAAAAGGTGAAATATATATATAAAATAAAATAAATGAATAAATAAGCAGGTAAATGGTAGGATCCAAGATAGGATAATTTTAACCGTTCATGGGGGTGAAGATAAAAACTCTATAACATCAACATGGTAAGCGTTTGTCAGTGCAGCGTATTTGTGCAAGCAGGCCGGTGAACTATATAGTTAATCCTATGTGATCTAGCTTGATCGCACGCAGACGTAGTGTTAGTGAACGCTTACTAAGAAAGAAACTCCTATTGCCTTAACAAATAAAACAACTAAGCTTCTCGACCTCTTCAACGATATTTATTTATAAGATCTCGCAGATCAAGAGCTGCTGAGCGTGCATCATCGGCAAATGAATCTCCACTTCCAGCATAAATAATTGAACGGGAGGCACTGACCAACAAACCGGTACCAGCTGTAGTTTTACCGGCCGTAACCAATTTCTCAACATCACCACCCTGGGCACCAACACCGGGAACCAGAAAGGGCATATCTCCGACCAAAGCACGCAATCGTGACATCTGCTCAGGCCAGGTAGCACCAACTACGATAATACAATTATTATTGCTATTCCATTTGGAGGAGATCATCTCCGCAACCTTCTCATAGAGGGGTGTACCATCAATCTCCAAATCCTGAATATCAGCCGCCCCCTTATTAGAAGTACGACAAAGCAAAACCACACCCTTATCCTTATATTCAAGGAAAGGGGCCACCGAATCATAGCCCAAATAGGGATTAACGGTCACCGCATCCGCTTGATAGCGAACGAAGGCTTCTTCTCCATATTTTTGCGCAGTGCTGCCTATATCACCCCGTTTGGCATCAAGAATCACCGGAACTTGGGGATAATTTTCATGAATATATTCAATAGTCCTGGCTAGAGCTTCTTCAGCCCCGTAAGCAGCGAAATAAGCGATTTGCGGCTTATAAGCACACACCAGATCGTGGGTTGCATCAATTATCATTTTATTAAAGTCAAATATAGACTCGGCCCGCTTCTCCAGAGCCGATGGAAAGCGGGTAATATCTGGATCGAGCCCCACACATAGCAAGGAGTTATTTTTCTCCCACACAGCTCTCAACTTATCTTGAAAGTTCAACATAATTACCTTTGGTATTTTTTGTATATTTGCACAGACTCCACCACCATCTGGCTCGCAATGGAGATACTTTAGCTTTAAATTCAACAATAATAGAAAACATTAATTAAGTAGCATCCAGTAAGCAATAAAAAACTAACCTTTATAAAAGTAGAAAAAATTAGCTCTATTGATTTTGTCTAAAAATATTGCTTTATATTAGATAAAATAGGATCAACCATAATACCTGGTAGAAAATTCAATGAAAAAAAGTACCGAGCTCATCCGCAATAAAGATTTTTACAACGAGATTGCGGGCAAAAAAGTTAGAACCATCAACCCCCCGCTGTACAACGGCTCAACAGTATTATTTGATAGCTACGAGGACTTGACGGCAGCCATTGCCGGGCGATACAAGGGCATCGCCTACGGTACAGATCGTTTACCGAGTCAACGGGGTTTTGAAGAGGGACTACGTTGCCTTGAATCAGGTTATATTACCAGGGCTTTTCCTTCAGGAATCAACGCCATTATTAATACCCTGCTCACCTACACCAAGAGCGGCGACCATATTTTAATCTGTGAAAACGTCTACGGTCCCACTGCCCACTTCTGTAAAAAGGTGCTAAATAAATACAATGTTGGGGTTGATTTTCTCCCAGGTGCGCTAAACGCCGATATAAAAAGTCATATAAAAGATAATACCAAAGTAATCTATCTCGAATCTCCGGGCTCCAACACCTTCGAAATCCACGACATTCCAGCAATAACCGCCATAGCCCGCAAGAAAAAAGTTATAACCATGTTAGATAACACCTGGGCCACCCCACTCTATCTCAAACCCTTAGAGATGGGAATTGACATCTCCATCCAATCGGTAAGCAAATACATTTCAGGCCATTCCGACCTATTACTTGGAGCAGTAACGGTCAACGAACAGTATAGCAAAGAGTTTCTAAAATTCTACCGGACCATGGAAAATTTTGCCTCGCCCCACGATTGTGCCCTTGCCTTACGAGGCTTAAAAACCCTGCATGTTCGATTAAAACATCATGAACAATCTGCTCTCACAATTGCAAAGCATCTTCAAACAGTGGACGTAGTGGACACTGTAATTCATCCCGCCCTACCGGAGCATCCACAACATCATCTCTGGCAAAGAGATTTCAGCGGTTCAACCGGCTTGTTCGCATTTACCTTTAAAGAACAATATCTGGAAGAACAACTGGCTATTTTTATCAATACTTTGGAGTTATTCGGTATAGGATTCAGCTGGGGAGGTTATAAAAGTTTGATCACCGCCGGGCGATACCAGCGTAGCGGCTCGCCCCTATCAGGGAAAACGGTGATCAGACTCAATATCGGTTTAGAAGATACCAACGATTTACTAACAGATTTAGAACAATCTTTTACAGCACTTGTAAAATATTAAATCCAAAATGAAGACTATTTTATCCTTCTTTTACAACTATTAAAAATTTCTCATTTACGAGGTAATCAATTCATTGAAATAAACAATTGAGGGAAATTTATTGGAGAAATTAATAGGAAGACGGCTACTAGGTCGAGCCACGTATATAAGATGGTGCAAGCCCGCCCTTTGAGCCGAAACAAGTATCTTTTCGGTGTCTTCCGCCAGCAGGGTACGTTTTGGATCGTAGGGTATAAATTTCTGTAGACCTTCCCAAAAAAGCGTATCTTCCTTGGGCAGACCCACCTCCTCGGCGCATACGGTTTTATCAAACCATTTACCGATGGCGGTTTTTTGCAATTTTATTTCCA
>JAOTSI010000127.1 GCA_029865005.1 Desulfobulbaceae bacterium | reverse complement strand
AGTGGTGCCCATTTAGTGGAACTTGGAGCTACAAATCGAACTCATGTGCATGATTATGAACAAGCTGTTAATGACAACACTTCGTTGCTTCTCCGGGTCCATTGTAGTAACTACCGAATAATTGGCTTTACAAAGGAAGTTCATAATGAAGAATTGGTTCAATTAGGAAGAAAACATTCAATTCCTGTTATGGAGGATTTGGGTTCCGGTTGCTTTGTCGATTTAAGTAAATTTGGCTTGGCTAAGGAGCCCACGGTTCAGGAAGTAGTAGCTTCGGGGGTGGATGTAATAACTTTTAGCGGCGATAAATTACTCGGTGGCCCTCAAGCCGGAATTATCTTAGGCCAGAGAGATTTTATTGATCGTATAAAGAAAAATCCGCTAACCAGAGCACTTCGAATCGATAAGTTTACTTTAGCTGGGCTGGAGTCCATCCTTCGGTTATACCGTGATCCGAAAACTGCTTTTCAGAAAGTACCCACCCTGGCGATGATTTCTGAGTCTCAGGATGATGTTAAACTTAGAGCACAGGAATTGGCATTATTGATAACAGAGAAGGTTGGCTCTAATTGTGAAATAACAGTCGAGAATGTCTCCTCCCGTATAGGTGGAGGTGCTATGCCTGAACAAGATCTTGCGAGCTGTGGTATTATTTTACAACCAAAATTCATTTCCATGGATGATCTTGAAAAACGTTTTAGGGCATTAGATATGCCAATTATCGGACGGGTTGAGCAAAATAAAATGATCCTTGATGTACGAACTGTCCAAAAAAATGAGCATAACTTACTGGTAGAAGGAATAGGTAAGGTATTAGGCGCTTCCTTTGAGTAATTTTAACGTTAGTGGTCACAATGGCCTTATATTTAAATCGTTTCCTTTGATAGTATAGCTCGGCTATAGTGAGCAGCGGTAATTGTTTATACTTGAGTACCTGTGACCACTTATTAACTCGCGGTGTATTTTTGACCTAGTTATAAATCCTGTGACTAGGTACATTTTTACTGCCGAACAGAGGGTTTACAGTAAGTTGATCTCGTTTAATCTAAAATAGTCTGTGATTATATAATAATTTTTTTAATTCGCTGAGTAACTCATGTTTATACAACAGGACGTTGAACTTCTCTCATCTGATTTCAACTTATTATACTCTTTGTTTGAGGAGAAGCTGAGAAGACATGTTTCTTTACCTGGGTCAATATCTTATTGGTGCGGATCAGACATTATTACCCGGCACCCCATGGAACGGGAAATGTTGTCTCGTATGGAAGGAGTATTATCCACGGCGAAAAATGATCCAGATATTTTACGGCGTGAGGGTGTTCTTGCTGTATCTGCAACCATGGATAGTAGTGGGTCCTATGGTGTTTTCTTTCATGATATGGACCCGGCTCTACTGGGTAAAGTATCCGAAAGTCATTTGTCTAAGCTGCGAAATACTGTGTCACAATGTCTTCTTTCGGTGAAGCAATCTTATCTTGATCCATTATCTGGAAGATATAATAGCCGCTGTCTTTTTGATCTTTTAGAAACCGATCGTCTTTTTGAGCGATATGGGTTTCTTTTTATGGTCAAAGTAGGGAGTAATAAACGTGGGGCTGAGGTTAGTTTAGCTAAATGTCACGATATTGCGTTTTTGTTAGAGACGGTTATTGGAAAGCCCCTTGTTTTTCTTTCTAGTGGAATATATGTATTTTTTTACGAGATGGTTTCTCGAAAGAATTTATTAGAATTTTCTCGTAATGTGGTTTATCGCCTTCGGCAAAATCGATTTTTTTCTGTTCATGTGGCGTCATCCTCCCTTATTTTAAATGGTGAAAAAAGAATAGGGCGGAAAGTTTTCAAAGAATGTTGGAAAACTCTTGAACAAGCCGAGAGGGTGGGGCCTTTTGGCTTTAAATGTGGTCCGAGTGTGTATCCTGATCGAGATGAGCGGATGCTTACCTTGCCTGCTGATTCTATTCTTGATGATATTAAATTCACTTGTCGTCGGCATAAGCGTTTTGCAATTATTCTTTTTCGAGTTGACGGTAACAAAAAGGATTTCACTGGCAGCCTTGAGCGACTGTTGAGTCCTTATTTGATAGAACAAGCGATTATATTTCCCGTTGATAATAGTGAGGTGTATATTTTATTCCCTGGTTTTACCAAGGAAGATCTCAAAGATTGGGGAGAGATGATTAAAAAGCAGGATCCATGGTGCAAAAACGCCGGGTTGTTGTCGGTGGGAATGGGTTATTGGCCCTGTTTACGTTATACCAAAATGGATGTTGTACTCAATTGTCAAAAAGCGCTTTTGCATGGAAGCTTCTATGGCCCTGGTCAAGTGACTTGTTTTGATAATCTCAGTTTAAATGTGAGCGGGGATTATTATTTTGATGAGGGTGATTATCGTGAGGCGGTGAAAGAGTATCGTCTTGGACTGCAACTCCAGGAAGGCGATATTAATCTTATGAATAGTCTCGGTGTCGCTTTAGCGGAAGTTAATAAACCTGGTCTAGCAGTAGCATGGTTTGCCAAGGTTTTGGATATGGAGCCGAATAACTATATGGCATTAGTTAATCTTGGATTTGCCATGCGTAGAAAAGGGCGCAAGGCTGAAGCTATAGAGTATTTGGAAAAAGCATACCTATTACGAGAAAAATCAGAGGAATCGGTATCTGAATTAGTGTTGCAATTGGGTGATCTTTATTGTTTTTCAGGGTCCTATGGAAAAGCGGCAGAGTTGTTTCGGCAATGGGAGGCTGAGAAATTTGGTCTGCGAGAGTTTCATTTTTATAGGTTGTTTGGAGAAGCACAAATGGAACTGGGTGAGTATCGAGAGGCAGTTCGCAATTGTCAAAAAGCCCTTCGGTGTTATCCTGGTAGTACGGATTGTATGAGTATGCTTGGTTTATTATATGTAAAGACTGGGCAGGGAGTTGAAGTGGGGTTGAGTCTTTGTCGAAAAGCCATTTCCATAGATTCCTATGATGGAGATCATTGGCGGCGTTTAGCATATGTATTTTTGGAGTTAAACGATAACCAGGAAGCGTTGGCTTGCGCTCGGAAAGGTTTAAGCTTGAAACGACACGATAATTTTAGGACAAAGTTGCTTCTTGGTAATATTTATGAGAAGATGGAGCAGGACAAGAAAGCAAAGAAAATATATCAAAATATATTGAAGTCACCAAAGATTTCTGAAAGTGATGTGAAGAATGTAGGAAATCGCCTTGCTCGTTTGGGTGTACGGGAAAAAATATATAAGGGAACACGGCAATAAGATGGAATCTCGCTCACGACAATATGTCTGTAGGGAAAATCGGTTCTTTTTAGATAATATGACTAAAGGTGATTCCTGGCGAATGTTTAGGATTATGGCAGAGTTTGTGGATGGCTTCGATACTTTGTCAAATTTGAATATGCCCGCCGTGACCATATATGGATCTGCTCGCATAAAAGAAGATCATCCCGATTATCTCCTCGCCAAGGATATTGCCGCCCGTCTCTCGGAACTCGGATACGCTATTATTACCGGTGGTGGGCCTGGGGTTATGGAAGCTGGGAATAGGGGGGCCTCTGAAGTGGGAGGTTTATCCATTGGTCTTAATGTGGATTTGCCCCATGAGCAGTCATCTAATGAATATGTTAATCTTCCCTTGGATTTTCGTTATTTTTTTGTACGCAAAGTAATGTTTATGAAATACTCCATGGCGTTTATCTGTATGCCAGGTGGTTTTGGGTCCTTAGATGAGTTATTTGAGTCGCTTACCCTTATTCAAACCGGAAAAATAAAACCTTTTCCCATTATTTTGGTAGGTTCTAAGTTTTGGTCCGGTTTGATTGATTGGTTTAAGGAACAATTATTACAAACTGGAAAGATTGAAAAAGATGATTTTTTACTATTTGAACTTTTTGATGATGCGGAGGATGTGGTTAACTATATAAAAAAGGCAGTTATTTTTTAAATTAATTTTAAAGCGGTCGCGAATAAAGGAGCAAAAGTATGGCTCAGATCGATGCTTTTTTCAAGTTGATGAATGAAGAAGGTGCATCCGATTTACATATGGTTGCAGGGCAGCAGCCTGCATTACGTATTCGGGGTGATATAGAGCGAGTAAAATTTAAAGTTCTTGATAACGAGAGCCTTAAAAAAATGCTTTATGAAATATGCCCTGAGGATAAAATTAAAATATTTGAGGAAACCGGCGATCTTGATTTCGGGTATGAGATTCCTGGGTTGGCGAGATATCGTTGTAACTTTTTTCAACAAAAGTACGGAATTGGCGCAGTTTTTCGTGAGATTCCCAGTGAGATTATGACTTGTGATGAGTTGGGGCTTCCCAAGGTTATTAGTCAGCTGGCGGAACTTCCAAAGGGTCTTGTTTTAGTAACCGGACCGACTGGTTCTGGTAAATCAACCACTTTGGCAGCTATTGTTGATGAAGCTAATAAAATTCGAAAGGATCATATTCTCACCGTTGAGGATCCCATAGAGTTTGTACATAAAAGTCAGCAGTCTATAATAAACCATCGGGAAGTCGGTACTCATACTAAAACTTTTTCTGCTGCATTGCGGGGGGCTCTGCGTGAGGATCCGGATATTATCATGGTTGGTGAGATGCGTGATCTAGAAACTATTTCTTTGGCAATGGAGGCATCCATGACCGGTCACTTGGTTTTTGGAACCTTGCATACCTTGAACGCCATGAAAACGGTTGATCGGGTTGTTGAAATTTTTCCAGCTAATCAGCAAGGCCAAGTTCGGTCAACCTTAGCTGATGCATTGCGGGCAGTTGTTTCGCAGACTCTTTTTAAGCGAGTGGATAAAAAGGGCAGGATGGCGGCTCTGGAAATTTTGATATGTACTCCGGCGGTGCGAAACTTGATTCGTGAAGGGAAAACATATCAGATTCCATCAGTTATGCAGACTGGTAAAAAATATGGAATGCAAACCCTTGATGATGCGATTATGGCCATGCTGTTGAAAAAAAGAATAAGTCCCGAAGATGCGTACACTAATGCCGTAGAAAAACAGAAGTTTTTACGTTATCTTAGAAAGCCGCCTTCAGATTTTACCGAGGTGTGATCGTGAGTTCTCTGAAGAAATGTTTCCATGGAGGAGCTTTTTTTGATGCCGTTGGTAATGATTTTAGCTCCTTGGATAAAAGATCAGAGATTATTAATGGCGATGTTTTGGATGCATGGTTTCCACCGGCTCCAGAGATATTAAAGGTTCTCGGAACTCATTTGGATTGGATTATTCGAACCTCTCCTCCCACCGATTGTGATGGTTTTGTCAGGACTGTCGCGCATCATCGAGGGGTAGGGGAGGAGAATATATTGCCGGGAGCCGGTTCTTCCGATCTCATGTTTCTGGCACTTACCCAATGGTTAACTCCGCACTCGCGGGTGTTATTGCTTGACCCTACCTATGGCGAGTATGAGCATCTTCTTACCAATGTTATAGGATGTCGGGTTGAGCGATTAACCTGTCATAGATCACAATTATTTTCTCCAAGTCTTGAAGATCTTAATAAGGCATTGGCCCGTGAATATGATTTTTGTATATTGGTTAATCCTAATAGTCCCACTGGTTGTCACATTGGACGAGAGACATTGGAGTGTGTTTTTGAAGATGCCCCTTCGTCCACCACTATTTGGGTAGATGAAACTTATGTGGAATATGTTGGATCTGAACATTCTTTGGAGAAGTTTGCCGTACAGCGACCTAATGTGGTCATAAGTAAATCCATGTCTAAATCCTATGGATTGAGCGGGGTGAGAGTAGCATATCTATGTGCCCATGCAGAACGAATAGCACAATTGCGTAAATATTCTCCTCCTTGGGTGGTAAGTTTGCCCGGTCAAATTGCTGGAGTACTCGCACTGCAGGAGACCTCTTATTATAAGCAACGATATATGGAAACAAAAAAGTTACGTGAAGAGCTTGTTGCTGGATTATTAGATTTGCAACGTATGGAGATCATACCGAGTGTAGCTAATTTTGTTCTCTGTATGTTGGATCCCCAGGGACCCAGTGCGGCTACCGTAGTACAGGAATGTAGGAAGGATAATCTTTATTTGCGTGATACTAAATTAATGGGGACCACTTTGGGAAATCATGCTTTGAGAATTGCGGTAAAAGATGGGCCGACTAATCAGAAGATGTTGACTATTCTTGCCCGTGTTCTGGCAAAGTAATGATTTGAACTATATCGTGAATTAATTGACTCTATAATCATCTTTATAGCTGTGTAAAAGATATCCCTCGCTATATCCTTTTGTTGTGCCCAATATGGTGAAACTTGTTGTTGAAACAAACATTTATCATTGCTTGTGGCGCTTTTGTTAGGTTGGTATTTTACCTATTTTTCGTAAGTGGTTACAAACCCCTCATCTTTACGCGGTTGCCTCCGCTCTTATAGAAAAAATATGCCGATCAGTTGCAAATGTCTAAATCTGGGGCACCTGTAACTATATGTTATCTTGTGTTATGTCTAATCAGCTACCGTGTTTCAGTTTATGGCTTTCGTTTTTGTGATATACATCAAAGAAGATGACGCTGTTATCATCTACTCTGGTGCAGTATCCGCAGTCTTCTGAAAGTCGTTCGTTGGCCTTGATGCATTTTTCACAGTAGTAATAGATTAGGCGATATTCGCCTCGACCAACATATTTTTTTAGTCGACCATGGTGGAGTCCGATCATCTTGCCATCTGCTTCAGCAGGGTTTTCCAAAACTCGGTTGATAACTTGGCGAATGCGAAGGTATCCTGATGGGTCGCGTCGTTTGATCCGTTTCAATCGTGTTTGGAAATGATCGGTTGCAAAAAAAGTATATTTAGGAGTTTGAGTGGTAGCGCTCATACAACTACTTGTTGTCTGTATTTGGTATTATGAATTAATATGTTAGCTAGGAACTCGGAAGATATAAATTAAATAATCTTACTTCCTTTTTTTCCGTGTTCCTAAAACTAATCTTTAGGAATTAGTGCAAAATAATTTTGAACAGCACGAAACCACCTATTAGCAAGATCATAAAGGCGATGGAAAGAAGATTGAAGTAGCGATTGATGAATGTGCTGACTTTTGATCCATAGCGGTAAATAAGTCCAGAAACAAGAAAAAATCGAGCTGAACGAGATATTAGCGAGATGAGAATAAAGGTAAAAAAATTAAGTTTGCATACTCCAGCGGTAATCGTAAATAGTTTGTAGGGTAAGGGGGTGAAACCGGCGGCAAACACGGTGAGTACGTCATATTCCTGATAATATCCTTGGATTATAGCATATTTGTCATGCAAGCCGTATAGATCGAGAATGTATTTTCCGGCAGTATCCATAAAACTCCATCCCAGGCCATAACCAATGGCTCCACCGATTACTGATCCTGCTGAGCATATAGCGGCATATTTAAAAGATTTTTTAGGGTTGTTGATGCACAAAGCGATCAGAAACACATCGGGCGGGATAGGAAAAAATGAAGATTCCGCAATGGCGATGAAGAATAAGGCCCAAACTCCGGCCGGAGTAGCAATCCATTCCATGCATTTGAGATAGATTCGATGGAGGAGTGATTGGGGTTTAGGGTCGGGTGATGTTTGAGTATTACCAGCCATGGGATCCTATGAGGTCAACAAAGCGTACTAATTCGATGGTCTTTACGCTTATGTTACCGTTTTTTTTGTTTATCAGTTTGAGCTCCTGGGTGTAGTGGTCTCCCACCGGAATAACCATTATGCCCGGGTCTGCCAATTGTTCGATGAGTGGTTCGGGGATTTTGGGTCCAGCAGCTGTTACGATGATTCCATCAAAAGGTGCTTCCGAGGGCCATCCTTCGGTTCCATCGTCAATGCGAGAAACAATGTTATGGTAATGAAGCCGGTCAAAAAGTTTTCGGGCCTTGGATAAAAGTGAATCAATCCTTTCAATAGTATAGATGCGTCGACACATTCGTGAAAGAACCGCAGCTTGGTATCCAGAACCGGTGCCTATTTCCAAAACCCGTGCATCTTCATGAAGTTTTAGGGCCTCGGTCATAAAGGCAACTATAAATGGTTGTGAGATGGTCTGGCCTGCGCCTATGGGCAGGGGGTGATCTCCATAGGCCCTGGCTCGCATAGCATCTTCCACAAATAGATGACGTGGTACGAGTCGCATGGCCTGCAGGGTTGCCGGATCTTGAATGCCCCGTCCGACCAACTGCTCTTCAATCATCCGTTCTCGGATGATGTCATAGCTGGAAGAGTCGAAGCTCACTTAATATCTTCCCACGTGAAATCATCTGCCCATTTTTGATCATTTTTGTCAAAAGAGCTAAATTCACATTCTGTGACTTTGTCATTTGTAATGATGATACGAAGCATTTCGTAGTCGTCAGAGGATGAGAGATCGCCAATGAAAGGTGTCTTGTCTATTAGGCTGCGTTTGTCTTCAAAGTAAATGAATTCCCAAATGTTATCGGAAATCTTGCGATGGGCGTCGGGTTGGCCGAGGTAAGATATCAGTTCTCCCTTTGTGGTTTGTTCGGGAGTGATGAGAGCGGCATCGGATGCTAAATGTCTGATCTGCTTACTTTGGCATCCTCCAAGAAACGAGATGAGAAGACAACAAAAGATGATCGAAAGGCGCATTGTTTTTTTACTGAGTACGGAGTCCAATGGGATTTACTCACGAAATATATTATATGGGGAAGGAGCGATGCGGCGCACCGTTCCCATTTCACAATAATTGAAAAGAGATTACTTCATATATCGTGAACATATATTTTTATCAAGATATTTGAACCGTGGTTTGAACAATGGACTTGTTCGAACCACGGTATAATCTTGATAATCAAGGATTACAGATTGTCCGCCATTCTTTCTAAAATACGGTAGTTTCTGCTAACCATTTGTTGGGAATCAACCAGAAGTCCGGCTTGGATCATGGCATTGTCATATACTTGTTCAACCATGTCTTTGGCTAGGTCTATATCGTTGGTGCGTAAGGTAATGAGTTTTTTCATCAGTCCGTTAGCAGGGTTGATTTCCATGTTTTTCTTTCCGCCCATGGGGATGCCGCTCTCTTTGCCACCGGCCTGAAGGATTCGCTCCATGGATGAAGTAAGAAAACCGTCGGGGTTAACGATCATGGCCGGGCTATTGACCAACCGGCTGGAAGTTATAACTTCTTTGACCCGTTCACCGAGTACTTCCTTAATCCAGGTGCATAACTCATCGGACTTGTCTTTGTCCAAGCTGTCAGCTTGTTCAGCGGTCTCTTGCTCTTTTGCTTCCTCACCGGTTTTTTCCGGAAGACGCAGATCGGCTCGGTCAGCGGAAACCAGCTGCTTGTCGTTATACTCACGTAAGTGGTTGAGTACGAAGTCGTCGATTGGCTCAAGGGTGTATAGGATTTCAATATCACGTTTCTTGAACATCTCAATATAGGGACCATTCTCAATAGCACCCCTGCTTGGACCGTTGATATAGTATATCTCTTCTTGTCCTTCTTTCATTCGTTCAACGTATTGATCAAGGGAGATCATCTCTCCGTCTTCGGAAGCAGAGGACTCAAAGCGCAAGAGTTTGCCCAGGTCTGCTTGATACTCAAAATCTGTGGTTACACCTTCTTTTAGAAAAATACCAAAGGTCTTCCAGAATTCAGGGTAGGTGGAATTTTCCTTTGCAGCCTCGTTTTGTAACATTTTGAGAAATCGTTTGGTTACAACCCTACGCAGTTTGGTAACCAGAGTGCTATCCTGCAGAGCCTGTCGGGAAATGTTAAGTGGTAGATCCTCGCTGTCCACTACGCCTTTTAAGAAACGGAGCCATTCGGGAAGAATGTTTTTGCTGTGCTGGTCGATAAGTACTCTTTGGCAATAGAGGTTAACCCCTGGTTGCATACGACCCATACCCATGAGTTCGTAGTTTTCTTTTGGAGCATAAAGCAAAGCATTAATAGCCAAAGGGGCGTCAGCGGAGAAGTGGAGTCGATAGGTGGGCTCATCTATGGCATTGCCGATAAATTTATAAAATTCAGTATATTCTTCATCGGTAATTTCGTTTTTGGAGCGGGTCCAGAGGGCTTGTACGGTATTGACCGTATCCCCATCTACCTTGATTGGAAAGGATACAAAGGAGGAATATTGTTTAATAATTCTCTCAACTGCTATTTTAGTGGAGTACTCCTTGGCTTCTTCCTTGAGTTCCATGATGATCTTGGTGCCGCGGTGCAGGCCGGGGCAAGGGCGAATGGTGTAAGTGCCTGCTGCTTCGGACTCCCACTCGAATCCTTCTGAACCGTCTGAGGGGCGACTTTGAACCCGTACCTTGGTGGCAGCCATGAAAGCTGAGTAAAAACCTACCCCAAATTGTCCTATGAGGTTGACGTCTTTTTTGGCAGCTTCCATTAGTTCTTCACTAAAAA
>JAOTSI010000076.1 GCA_029865005.1 Desulfobulbaceae bacterium | reverse complement strand
GGAAAAATTGAATATCATTTGTTTGGTGATAAGAATTGATCCTGATATGTTATTTGGGGTTCATAAGTTAAGGTCTTTATACTCGATCTTCCTGTTATTTAAGAGGATAATGTTATGTTTTACGGTGGTGAATATACTTCAAATTAGAGGTTAAATGAGAGCTGTGGGTAAAATATAATGTACTGTAAGTTGTTTATTAAATAATGGTTATATCGTTTTGATATATATGCCGTGGTAAGTTCTTGCTAAGAAGTAAGGGTTAATCTGTAAAAAGGGTTTGGATGATTTTCTCAGATGATGTCGGGCCCAGTGAACCTGCAGGGTAAAATTGAAGTGGTGGCATTATTTTTTGGCGATTTTCGCATTGCTGGAGAATAGGGGTGAGAAATGACCAGGAGAGTTCAATTCCGTCTTGTCGCCAAAAAAGGGTATGGTCACCACCTATGCAATCAAGCAGAACTCTTGCATAAGCGTTGGAACTGATGTTGTGATAATGTTCTTGGTATACGAAATCCATGTACATTGAACGAAGACAGAGGTTATGTCCCGGGTTCTTTGTCTGAAAGGATAGTTTTATTGATTCCTGGGGATATGTTTCAATAATCAATTTGTTGGCGGTTGACTCCCCGAAAGGTGATCGAAAGAGCTGATGTGGCGTTTTTTTAAACTGAATAACTATTCTTGTTTCCTTTTTAGCCATTCTTTTTCCGGAAACCAGGTAAAAAGGAACGTTACGCCAACGCCAGTTGTCAATATAAAGTTCCATTAAGGCAAACGTTGGAGTTGTGGAGCCAGCCGGAATGTTTTTTTCCTCTCGATAGCCCGGAACCATAAAGCCGTTGATCTCGCCGGGACCATATTGTCCTAAGTGGATCTTGCTACCACTGTCTATGCAGAAGTTTCGTAGTGAATGGATAACTTTTGCCTTTTCGTCTTGAATGGCATTAGCTTCAAAACGATATGGCGATTCCATGGCAGTTAGAACCAGCAATTGCATCATATGGTTTTGAAACATGTCACGTAGCACTCCTGCTGTGTCGTAATATCCGGCTCTGTTTCCCACTCCTAATTCTTCCGATGCAATGATTCCTATATAATCTATGTAATGACTGTTCCACACAGGCTCAAAAATAGTATTAGCAAAACGAAATATTAGTACGTTTTGAACTGTTTCTTTAGCTAGGTAATGATCGATGCGAAAGATTTGTTCTTCAGTAAAATAATCGTGTAACACTTCATTGAGTTGACGAGCAGACTCTAGGTCATGGCCGAAGGGTTTTTCTATGATAATGCGAGACCAGCCATTGCCTTGCACTTGTTCCGTGGCCATATGTGATTTGCCGAGTAGTTCTGCTATGATCGGGTAGAGATTTGGTGGAACGGCTAAGTCGTAGATGCGATTGGCTTCGGTGGAGTGGTGACTGTCTAGTTTATAGAGATAATCTTTGAGGTTAAGAAAGGCCTCTGCTGTATATGTCAAACTGTGGTAGTAAAGATTGGCGGCGAATTCGTCCCAATTTGACAGGTTTAAGTCTCCGTTCTCGTAGGATAATAAAAGTTGTTGTCGGAATTGCTCATTGGTGTAAGTAGTCCGCCCGCAACAAACCACGGCAAATTTATCCGGCATTTTTTTCTGTTGGTACAGGTAGTAAAGAGCAGGTATGAGTTTGCGTCGGGTTAGGTCGCCGGACCCTCCAAAGATGACGATGATACAGGGCGCGACATCACCGGAAGGGAGGAGGTCGCAGGCGTGGGGTGTTTTCATTTTTCAATACCGAAAGTTAATCTAATCACATTGAACATTTTTGCCGGAATTTTTGCTGTTAGGAGAGCCTGTTGAGATGTGTAGAGGTGCTTCTTGTGTTCGCCTGTTGCCATTGGTTGGTATAATATAAAATTCCACCTTATCAATATGCTTTGTGGAGACCATAACTGGGTATATGGGTAATCAAATAATTGCCCTTACGTATGGAAACAGGGTTGAGGTGAATGTGTTTGAATGAATTATTAACTTAATAATGGTTATGTAACTATTTGTGATTGCGAATTATTTAATAGTATATGATAGAGGTACTCGTTACCAGTTTATTGGAATTCCATTAAATATATTAAATAATCTTTTATTTTAGAATCTTTTTATTAATTAATATTGACTCTGTTGGCAGAAAAGAATTATTCAGTTTTCGTTAAGTTATCAATTGTGTGGGTTGCAATGAACTTTTTTAGCATATCTCTTTGTGAGGCGTTTAGTGTAAGAAATTCCACAGCTCTTTGCTTGCGGATGTTGGGAAGAATGCTATGGGCTTGTAGTACCGTACGATCCCATACGGTTTTGGCTTTAATATTCTTAAGTAGGAAGTCGGCATCAAGGTAATAGAGTCCGACTTGCATGATTTCGTTGTCTGTTATATCGCCGCCGTAATATTCGAAAAGCATACCGTTCATGCTTATATCGATAACTGGTCCGAAAATGGTTTGGTTTAATGCCATTGTACCACTTTTGGTAGCATATCTGGGAAAAGAACGGCGTTCTTGATAATGGTTGTTCATATGCCCTCTCTCTCAGGGGGAATAAGGTTTATTAATTACCTTTTTGTTATAAGTGATGAGAGAGAGGGAATCAATTGATGGAGCTACCAATTTATTATTAGGTAGAATTGCCTAGTTCTCAAATTATATTTTTGATTGCTAGTTGTTAGCTCGTGATTTTTTGCGATAGTTAATTAGATTACTGAAACAATTTCTTTGCCTGCTTTTGAATCTTTAAGGGTTTTACCCACTAATTTGCCCAGCTCTATGCATTCTGTAAGTTTTGAATGTTCCGGGACATATTGTGCTTTTAGCCCTTGGTGGCAGATGGAAAATTTCATCTCTTTCATTGATTGGTTCATTAATTTTACTGCCTCTCCTGACCAGCCGTAGGATCCAAATGCCGCACCAATTTTATTGGTGGGACGTAGTCCTCGCATATACATGAGGAAACCTGCCATTCTGGGAAGTAGGCCGTTATTTAGGGTGGAGCAGCCTAAAATGATGGCGCTAGCATTGAGCACATCGGTCATCACATCGCTACGGTGGTTAACTCGCAGATCAAGGAGTCTGAAGCTGATGCCTTCTTCTTGTAGTCCCTCGGCTACTGCTTTGGCCATAGTTTCGGTGGAATGCCACATGGTATCGTAAATAATCAGGGCATTGCCTTGTCCTTCATGGGTGCACCAGCGACTGTAAGCGTCGAGAACTTTACCTGGATCTTTACGCCAAACGACCCCGTGGTCCGGGGCGATCATTTTTATAGGGAGTTGCATTTCTTTGACTTTGGCGAGCAACTTTTTGACAAGCGGTGAATAAAGGGTCAGGATGTTAGCGTAATATTTACCGCATTCGTGCATGAGGACGTCTTGGTTTACTTCGTCATCAAACCTTTCACTGGTGGCCAGATGTTGACCAAATGCATCGGAAGAAAAAAGAATTTGGTCTTCTTTAGCATAAGTAAACATGGAGTCGGGCCAATGAAGCATCCTGGTTTCGAGGAAGGAGAGGGTTTTTTCGCCCAAACTCATTTCCTCGTTAGGCGTTATGATGTGATATGGCCAGTCATCTTTATGAAAGTGTTGCCGTAATGCTTTGTGTCCCATCTTGGAGCAGATGATTTTTTCTGGTTTGATTATATCGATTACTTCTGGAAGGCAACCGGAATGGTCCATTTCAACATGGTTGACTACGACATAATCGATTTTTTCAGGAGGGATGATTTTGCTTATATTGTGTAGTAGTTCGCTTTGGTACTGTTTTTTAACCGTATCAATGAGGGTAATTTTTTCATCAATAATGAGAAAGGCGTTATAGGTGGTGCCTCTGTAAGTAGAGTAACCGTGAAAGTCACGGGTAACCCAGTCAATGGCACCGACCCAATAAATATTTTTTGCTATTTCAACCGGCTTCACTGTTACCTCCTGTTGCTGTTGAAAACCATTGTATGAATAAAATTGTTGGTTTAAATAGTGGAAAAAGGGTCCAGATTTGTCGCGCAGAACGTAAAAAATGATGGAAAGCTCATTTTGTTGACCCTGAAAAAAACATTAGTTGATCTTATGTTACATCATTGATTGGTTCTAGACAACTATACTCATAGATGATTACAGGATTTACAATAAGCTGATTTGATTTGTTCTAATATTTCCAGTGGTCACAAGTGGCATCGTGCTAAGAAGTTGCAGCCGCGTGCAATCCCATTATTTAAGAGAACGAGGGAATCGTGTGAAGATGAGGTGCCTGTAACCACTTACCTATACCCTGTTCAGCTTCGCCACATTGCTAGGTAGGATTGTTTTGTTCGGTGTGGTTTGTGTGTAAATTGTGCATGGTTAAATTACGTGGTGTGTACTTTAGTTAATTTAGTAGCTATTACTCTTCGAAATCATCTTTTGATGCGGCACAAATGGGGCAGGTCCATGTATCGGGAAGATCATCGAAGGAGGTGCCGGGTGGAATATTATTTGTTGGGTCACCTTTTTCAGGATTGTATTCGTATCCACAAATTATGCATCTATATTTAGCCATTATATTTTCTCCTTAAAAAAATGCTTGAGATGGGTTAGGGAAAGGCAAGCTCAGCCCTTCACCTTAAGGTACCCGTTGTTTGAGTGTTCCTTGGGGCAAGGGCCGTAGCTCTATTTGTTCAGAAAAGAGATGTGGATGGTTATGTTGGTGTGTGATAATTTTTCTCATGATGCAAAAATCGGATTAAAATATCCTAAACCAACATTCTCATGAATAGGGTTATGACTTCCAGAGGCCGTGTAGATTGCAATATGCTCTAGCGCTGATCTCATCGGCTTTTATTCGAAACGATGCAACAGGTTCGTTGCCTGGTGCAAGGTTTTGGCGGTAAACCTTTCCGTCTGCCAGTATTTCAATCCACTCGATGAGATGTTCTTCACTCATGGGATGTGGTGCACTACCCACTGATACTCTGAAACCTTCCAAAGTTTTTTCTAAAACCGGAACATGTTTCTCTTGTGCAGCGTCAACACTATTTTCTTCTAAAAGCTCCATGGGCTGTCCGCAACAGACCATTTTGCCGGCACCGGCGTGAAGAAGTTCAACGATATTGCCACACATATTGCATCTATACACTCCGTTTTTTCTGGTCATGGTTCTACTCCTTTCTAAGTTGATACATGAAACGTTTAAGAATAATAAATGGTGGTTAGGGAACGAATAAGCCTTTCCGTCGAGAGATGTTCTCGGCGGAAAAGCACTGATTATTTTGTATGTTTAGTGAGGTAGTCTGCAACTCCGGTGGAAGTCGGAGTCATGGCTTCCTCGCCTTCTTTCCAATTGGCAGGACATACGTCACCACGCAATTCATGAAATTGTATAGCATCAAGAAGCCGTACCATCTCCTGAATATTACGTCCAAGGGGGAGGTCGTTTATTGTAATATGACGCACTATTCCTTCCTTGTCGATGAGGAAGGTGCCTCGCAGGGATATACCGTCTGGTAGCAATACCCCGTAGTTGGCAGAAATTTCTTTGTTAAGGTCGGCAATTAACGGATAATTGATTTGACCGATGCCTCCTTCGTTTACCGGAGTGTTTTTCCAGGCCCAGTGAGTGAATTGAGAGTCCACTGATACCCCTATAATTTCACAATTCTTTTCTTTAAATGTTTCAAGCGCCTTGTTGAAAGCAATTATTTCTGAAGGGCAGACAAACGTAAAGTCAAGTGGATAAAAGAATAGTAGAACGTATTTGCCGCGAAAGTCTGATAGTTTGAAGTCCTCTTTGAAAGAGTTATCTCCCATGACAGCTACGGCCTTAAAATCAGGGGCTTCTTTGGTGACTAGTGAAGACATAACGGAACCTCCGTTTGTAATTTATAAGTAAAGCTAGAAAAAAACAAAAAATATTTATGCTATTTCCATGTGCGGGTGAAAATAGTTTTGACTGTGGGCGCATGCTGGACATTTAGTGGGCGGTTGTGTTCCTTCGTAAAGATAGCCGCAATTGGAACAGTACCAGGTAACGGAATCATTTCGCTTAAATATTACGCCGTTTTTTAGGTTTTCGATAAAATCTCGGTATTGTTTTTCGTGTTGCTTTTCAGCAATACCTATTGCTCTGAATGTTGCAGCAATTTCTGTAAAACCTTCCTCATCAGCTGTTTTTGCGAATTCGGGATACATGTGCACGTGTTCGTGATTTTCCCCGGCAGCGGAAGCTTCTAAATTTTCTAAGGTGGATCCAATAACACCGGCGGGGAAGGAGGCAGTGATTTCAGTTTCGCCACCTTCCAAAAATTTAAAAAGTCTTTTTGCGTGTTCTTTTTCTTGAGCACCGGTTTGGGTGAAAATAGCAGAAATTTGAACAAACCCTTCTTTCTTTGCTTTTTTGGCAAAGAAATCATAGCGGTTACGTGCTTGTGATTCACCGGCAAAGGCTGTGAGTAGGTTTATTTCGGTTTGGGATCCTTTTAGGGAAGTCATGTTCTCTCCTGGTGTCGATAAATTATTATAAAATGTTTTTCCCTTCGAGGGTAATCTCATATTTACAGCGCACGGGACTGCTGATAAATCCCTTCTTTTTTAAAGCGGTTAGTTGGCAGCTTACTTTTTTTGATTCCATGCCTGTTCTTGCGGCAATGTCTTTGGAACCGCATGGCTCATCGCACTGGGAAAGTGATTCCAATACTTGTTTTTGAGTATCGCTAAGTGTAGCGCATGTACTTTTTTTACAACCCATGTAATTCTCCTATATAATAATGCTTAATATTGATTATGTATATTATTAATTCGTTATTTTTTAGTTAATCGTTCACAATTGGGGCAGAGGCCAAAATATTCAATCCGGCAGCCAGATATTTTGTATCCAATATTATTAGGACTGATGGCGTCAAAGTCAACCTTTGGGTTTGGTATTATATTATCAACTCGTTGGCATTCGATGCAATAAACATGACTGTGTGACTCAATATCCCAGTCAAAACGTTTTTGGCGCCCACTGATAGCGATCTTCTTAACCAGATTGGCTTCCGAGAGTATTTCTAGGTTACGGTAAACTGTTGCCAAGCTTATCCGTGGGAGCTTTGTTTTGATTCTTGCAAAGAGTTCATCTGCAGTAGGATGAAAAGGGGCTACCTGTAACTCTTTAAGAATAATTTCCCTCTGGTGGGTCATTCTAAGTTGTTTTTTCATAATGCAATTAGTTATCACTTGTTAATTTTTCCTAAGTGTAGTTGATAATCATTACTATGTCAATAATAAATTAGATAGCTCACAGCTAATTGATATTGATTTATAATAATTATTACTTGTATGAAAGATTTTATAAGATTGATTTTGAGGTCTTTGCCATACCCCTCAGGCTTAGATTATTAAACGAGATAATATGACCATAATAAAATTAGAATGCGGTGAGCAGGGGCGATCACTAGGAATATCTTACGAAGCAACTGTATGTAATAATATTAATTCTTGTAGGGTTGGCGTTAATCATTACACTGTGCATTCCAGGACCCTGGGGGCGTGCGTAGGGGGGTATGTTATGCACTTATTTGTAAATAAATTGGTTGTTTTTTTAAGCCTGACGGGAACAGGGTGCTTGAGATGAACGTGAATGATTTAGTAAGTTATAAATTATGTGACTAAAGTTGTTAAATACTTTAAATTGAATATTATTTGTACCTGGTCACTGGGTTTATAGCTAACTGATTTAATACACCGTGAGATAGTAAGTGGAAAATAATAAATGAAAACGGCACGGGAATTTTAGCCGCTTTAAAGAGGGGCAACAGGTGCATAGCAACGCTATGTAACTGTTGCCAGTCAAAGTAGATGATTAAAAAGACAAGCAGCTAGGCGATAGGTTTCTGAATGGGAAAATAATTTATTTCCTAGTCTTTGAGTCGTAATCATGAAAGTGAAAATACGGTTTGATTTATTCTATAAGGAAATCATCCCGTCTGTTATATCCATAACTCAGCTCGTCGGTTCCTGGAAATAGTGGGCGTTCTTCTCCAAGGGTTCTGGTGCGAACTCTATGGGGTTGGATACCGAGTTGGATTAGGTAATTCTTAGCATTGAGAGCCCGTCGTTCTCCAAGGGCTAGGTTGTATTCATTGGTGCCTCTTTCATCACAATTGCCTTCAATAATGACATTGGTGAAGGGGTTGTTTTTTAAATAGGCAGCGTTAAATTCCAAGTCGGCGATTTGATCAGCCCGGATGGTGGCTTGATCAAAATCGAAATAAATAACGTGTAGTTGTGGGCTGGTTCGACCATGCGACTTTTTGTATTCGTCGCTTTGCTGATCAGCAGCCATGGAAAAAGTGGTTGTGGGATCGGTAATGGGGTTGGTGGAAGTGTCGAGGGTTTCTACGCTGGGGCTGATTTCCTCCGTAATGGTGGGGTAATCGTGTACAGGGTATTCGAAATCTCTCCCCTCGGTTATAGTAGAGTCGCTGGGGGTTGCGTAGGGTGCAACTGTTTTAGGTCCACATCCCCAGAGTAGGGTGATGGTGGTATAAAGAGTAAGTAATGTGAAAAGGCGGCCGTTCTTCAAGATGGTACCTCCGAAAATGAAATTTGCCGAGATGAATACGGGACATAAATAGTTTCAAATGTACAATGTTGGCTGGGAGCGTCAAGAAAAAAGCAGTCATGGGCTATTTATGAATCTTAGTTGAAAATAATTTAATGTGGAGTAAAGAACTCGGAAGAAATATATTGAGAAGAGATTACGTTCATTTTTTTTATATCTTTATTGTGAAATATTTCAGCTTAAAATGGGTTTTGTGATTATCAAGATAAAGAAATGTTTATTTTCTGTTGCAAATTCCCGTAAGGGTCACTAAAAAACCGGTATCTTTATTTTGACCGAAATATTATGGACAAGGTTTAGAGCTGGTATCGACCAACCGTTGATACTTTGTTATGGGTTTGCGGGGTTGATAAAATCGTAATGGATAGGGAGGCGTTATGAGTATACAGACAGAGTTTATTATACCGCAACAATGTTTCCTTTATGTGGTGGACCCGCAAGAGCGCTTAATGCCCAGCATTCATGAGTCTGATCTGGTATTGCGTAATATTGCATTGCTGATACGTACCGCCGGAATATTTGATATTCCGCTTTTTGCCACGACCCAGTATAAAAAAGGGATTGGTCCGTTGGTTCCTGAGATTGCCGATTTGCTAGGAGATGCACCTTGTCCCGACAAGCTATATTTTAACGGCTTTGGTGAGTCAAGTGTTCGTGAAATTATGGATGGATTGCCGTCACTGGCGGACACCATGATAATTTGCGGGGTAGAGAGTCATATCTGCGTGTATCAAAGCGTGATTGGTGCGTTAAATGCCGGTTTTCAGGTATGGGTGGCGGCGGACGCGGTTTCATCCCGTACCCCTGAAAATGATCAATGGGGACGAGAACGTATGAAGGACTTGGGTGCGGTAATCGCCCCGACCGAAATGATTATTTATGAATTTTTACAGCAGGCGGGTACCGAGAAATTTAAGACTTTGCTTCCCTATTTGAAATAAGCAATTTGTTTTGAGATCACAAGTGGTTCATCTTTATCCTGTTGCCTCCCCGTATTGCTAGATGGGTTATAGTGATCAGTAGATACCCTATAGGTTTGATGAGTTTGTGACTACTTGAAATCTTACAGGTAATTAACTAAATTAGTTGTGGGTCCTGTGATCAAATAAGAAATGTGATGTAATTTTTGCTCAATTTTATATTGTCGTGGAACTATCATAATCTAGAATTTACGATAGTGACATATATGACCCGTTTGATCTAAGATCATTTAGGTTGATATCTGCGTTATGCGGAAAAGATAATCTACGGAATTGGATTTAAATAACTGCGGATATTTTTCTTCATCTCTAGATGTCAACGTTTATCTGATCTCGAACTTACATTCTCTAAAAGCAACAGGTTCATACATTCTTAAAAAGTATAATTGATTTATTCATAGTTTATTAATAAAACGAAACTCATCCCCGTTGACTATTTGTAAGAACGGATGTGCCAATGTAATTTCGGGGTGATATTTTTATTCATTTTATCCATTAGATATAAAGCAATGACCGGTAACGAAATTCGTAAACGTTTTCTTGAGTACTTTCAATTCAAAGGCCATGAAAGAGTAGAAGATTCTTCTTTGGTACCTTCGGATGATCCTACCTTATTGTTCACCAATGCTGGAATGGTGCAATTTAAAAAAGTTTTTATGGGTGAGGAGAAAAGGGGCTATGTCCGAGCAGCCACCAGTCAAAGATGCGTAAGGGCGGGCGGTAAGCATAATGATCTTGAAAACGTGGGATATACCGCGCGTCACCATACTTTTTTCGAAATGTTGGGCAACTTTTCTTTTGGCGATTATTTTAAGAAAGAAGCCATTGCCTATGCCTGGGAGTTTCTGACTAAAGAACTGGGTTTACCGCCTCAGAAATTGTGGGTTTCGGTCTTTCGTGATGATGACGAGGCTTATGAGTTGTGGGAACAGGTAGAAGATTTGCCCGCTGGTCGTATTGTTCGGCTGGGTGAGAAAGATAATTTCTGGGCTATGGGTGATACCGGTCCCTGCGGGCCCTGTTCCGAAATCCATATTGATCAAGGTGTGGAAGCGGGATGTGGTGGTGCTGATTGTGCGGTTGGTTGTGATTGCGATCGATTTTTGGAATTGTGGAATCTCGTTTTTATGCAATATAACCGTAGTGAAGATGGGGAGATGACCCCCCTGCCCAAGCCCTCTATTGATACGGGAATGGGGCTTGAGCGGATCACAGCTGTCTTGCAGGGTAAATTAAACAATTTTGATTCCGATCTTTTTTTGCCGATTATCGAAGAGATCGCAGACCGTTCTGGAAAAAAATACGGCCTGGATCCCAAAGACGACACCGCCATGCGGGTAATCGCCGACCATGCCAGGGCGACTGCCTTTCTTACGGCAGACGGGGTCTTGCCGTCCAATGAGGGACGGGGATATGTCTTGCGCAGAATTATGCGTAGGGCCATACGGTTCGGGCGTACCCTGGGTTTTGAAGGTGAGTTTTTCGGTGCGGTGTGTGATAAGGTCACCGAGGTTATGGGTCATGCTTTTCCCCATCTTGTTGATGCTGCAGAGCTTCTCGGTAAGGTTACCCATAATGAAGAGAGTCGTTTCGGGGAAACCCTTGATCACGGGTTGACTATGTTGGATGGAGAAATTAACCGGTTGACCGCTCTGGCAGTGGACTCGCCGGTGATCGATGGCGAATTTATTTTTAAACTTTATGATACCTATGGATTTCCTATGGATATCGTAAGGGATCTGGCTTTGGAAAAAGGGGTCGGTTTTGATGAGGCTGGATTCCATAAGGCCATGGAGAAACAACGTGCCATGTCGCGTAGTTCTTGGAAGGGAGAGGATGTAGAACATCTTTCCAAGGCCATGGTTGCTTTTCTGGAGCAGGGGAAGAAGAGTGAATTTGTCGGTTATGTGGGAAAAGAAGCGCGTTCTCGCGTGGAATGTATTATAGATAGCGGTGGAAATGAGTGTCGAAGTGTAGAGTCAGGAACGAAGGTTAAGATCTTCTGTCCTGTGACCCCTTTTTATGCGGAGTCCGGCGGGCAAGTCGGCGATAAAGGAGTGATCAGTTGGGAGGGTGGCAGCTTTTTGGTTGAAACCACTAATGATGTCGTCAAGGGTGTTACCTTTCACGAGGGTGTTGTAACAGAAGGTACTCTGAGTATTGGGCAAGACGTTAGTTTGGAGGTGCAATCTTCCAAGCGAAACGCCGTTGCCGCCAACCATACAGCTACCCATTTACTCCAAGCGGCCATGAAAGGGATTTTAGGCAATCATGTTAAACAAGCCGGTTCTTTGGTTCAGGAGGAGCGACTTCGTTTTGACTTTACCCATTTTTCTCCGTTAACCGATAAAGAGATTCGGACTATTGAGAGATTGGTTAACGCTATGATTCGTAGCAATGCTCCGGTTGAGTGGAAAGTGCTTGCCAAAGAGGAGGCCATTGGTGAGGGTGCCACTGCTCTTTTCGGGGAAAAATATGGTGATCGGGTCAGGGTAGTCAGCATCGCTGATTTCAGTAAGGAGCTTTGTGGCGGTACTCATATCGGTGCAACCGGTGAAATAGGATTTTTTAAAATTATCCAGGAAACCGGGATCGCTGCCGGAGTACGGCGGATTGAGGCCCTGACCGGAGAGGTGGGAGTACGCTGGGTTCAGCAGCAAGCTAAACATAGTACTGAAATATGTGAAACTTTGGCCGTGACACGTGAGGGAGTACTTGATAAAGTAAATACCCTTTTAAAGCGTAATAAGAAATTAGAACAGGAGGTTGCCGCATTGACCGCGCAACTGGCCCTTTCTGATATTGATCAATTATTCGCCGATGCCGTTGAAGTGGAGGGTATCAAAGTGATCACTGGTCGGGTGACCCTTGATTCTCCCAAAACTCTGCGGGAAATCGGTGATAAGGTGCGTGATAAATTACAAAGTGGGGTGGCCGTGCTGGGTGGAGAAATTGGCGGCAAGGCTGCACTTCTCGCTTTGGTTAGTAAAGATTTGACTAAAAGTATCAAAGCGGGATTGGTGGTGAGTGAAGTAGCAAAGATCGTGGGTGGTAAGGGTGGAGGAAGACCGGATATGGCCCAAGCCGGAGGTCCCATGGCTGATAAGGTTGGAGAGGCTATTGCTGCAGTTCCGGATATCGTATCAACTTTGTTGAAGAAATAAGAAGATTAAAAAGGGGATGGTCGAAGTTGGCCGTGATATTGTTTTCGTGGCTGTGTTCATCCGTGAGAGGATGGGTGATTTTTTCAAACCATCCTGTAGAAATTGAAATATGAAAAATCTTTCCATAC
>JAOTSI010000383.1 GCA_029865005.1 Desulfobulbaceae bacterium | reverse complement strand
TAGCAATATTCATAGACATGAAATCAAAATCACCGGCTTTAAAAGCCTCTAAACTCACGGTTTGATCTTTAAAATATTTAATAGCAATAGTATCAAAATTATACATTCCACGCCTTGTAGGATGATCAACTGCCCAATAATTAGGATTACGACGATAACTAATAAGAGAACCGTTTTTCACCTTATCCACAATATAGGGACCGGAACCTATGGGAGGTATCATATCCTTTTCGCCATCACTAGGATCAAAACCATTTTTTTCATAAAATTTCTTTGATAAAATCGGCAATTGCCCAGCAATCATATGTAATTCACGATTTATTTGAGAAAATTTAAACCTTATTTTGTGTTTATCAATAATATCAGCACCTGTAATATCGCGATAATAAATTTGCCTTGCCGGATGTGCCTTATCACTTTTCAGCATTTCCAGTGAATACTTTACATCTTCAACCGTGACTGGCGTTCCATCTGAAAATCGAGCCTGTTCATCAATAGTAAAAACAACTGAGAGTTTATCCTCAGCAAGCTCAATATCCTTTGCTATTAGTCCGTAAGCGGCAAACGGCTCATCTAAACTCGTTACCGTTAACGATTCGAATACAAACATTTCCAAACCAAAGGGGGCTATCCCCTTCAAAGTAAATGGGTTCATTTTATCAAACCCGCCCAAATCATGCAGAGTAAGAGATCCACCTTTCACTGCCTTCGCTGAGGTATAGGAAAATCTCCCAAACCCATTGGGATACTTAAGGCTCCCATCTATGCTGATGCCATGACCAGCAATTAACGCCGAGGGGCACAACATAATGAGACAAAAGAAGACGACTCGAAGAGAACGATTCATAATAACAATACCATTTTTAGCACCTGGTCACAGGGTTTGAAACTAGCTTATTTTAATACACCGCGAGATAATAAGTGGTCACAGACACCCCAGATTTATACAGTTGCCGCTGCTCACTATAAACCATCTATGCGGGCAACGGCAACTGCATGAAGATGAGATACCTGTGACCACTTACATTTTTACCCTAAAGAGCTAATCATTACAAATGACGATAAATATAATATAAAAAAGGTCGGGAAACAATCATTCTACATATCACAGGGACAATTAGTCAAAAAAAATTGACTGATGCGTACCCTCCGTGTAATACAATAGGCTTCATCGTTCATGGTTACCGGAATTGCCGATGCTACTCACCGGATTATATCCGACCATTTAATTATACATATTTCTGAACTTTCAGCGGAGGATGAATATGGGACAAACCATAGCCGAAAAAATATTTGCTTCTCATTTACGTGACATGCCCACACCGGGCAATATGGTACTTGACCTTGACGTAGTCATGTGTCACGAAATCACCACCCCCATTGCCATTATGGATTTGATGGATAAAGGCATGGACAGTGTCTTCGATGCAAGCAAAATCAAGGCAGTAATAGACCACGTAACACCAGCAAAAGACAGTAAAACCGCCACCCAAGCCAAAATAATGCGTGATTGGGCCAAGCGCCACAATTTAAAAGACTTTTTCGATGTGGGCCGTAACGGAGTCTGCCACGCCCTCTTCCCTGAAAAGGGTTTTATCCGTCCTGGCTATACAATTATCATGGGTGATTCTCATACCTGTACCCATGGAGCATTCGGAGCATTCGCCGCCGGTGTGGGCACCACTGATCTTGAAGTAGGCATCTACAAAGGGGTTTGCGCCTTTCGAGTCCCCAAAACCATGAAGATTGAAGTCACCGGTACCATGCCCAATGGAGTTTCGGCCAAAGATGTTATTCTCTTTATCATCAAGGAGCTCACCGTTAATGGTGCCACCGATATGATCATGGAATTTCGTGGTGAGGTAATAGACTCTTTTAACATGTCATCACGTATGACCCTTTGCAACATGTCCGTTGAAGCAGGTGCAACCAGCGGTATCTGTATGCCCGACCGAATTACCGCAGAGTATCTCTGGCCTTTTATAAAAGACGAGTACAAGGACATTGACGAAGCAGTAGATAACTTTACCAAGCTTCACTCCGATGATGATGCCGAATATGCCGCAACTCATACTTTCGATATCAGTAACCTGGAACCCCAAATTACCTACGACTTCAAACCAGACAAAGTTAAAAATATAAAAGAGATGGCTGGCGATAGAATTGATCAGGTTTACATCGGGTCTTGCACCAACGGACGAATTGAAGATATCCGAGAAGCCGCTTCAATACTGAAAGGTAAAACCATTGCTGATCATGTTAGAGGTATCCTAACCCCTGCCACACCTGCTATATACTCACAAGCTTTGGAAGAAGGTTTAATCAAAATCTTTATGGATTGTGGCTTTTGTGTATTAAATCCCACATGCGGGGCCTGCCTTGGAATGAGCAGTGGTGTGCTGGCCGAAGGAGAAGTTTGTGCCTCAACCACCAATCGTAACTTCAACGGTAGAATGGGAAAAGGTGGCATGGTCCACCTCATGAGTCCTTTGAGTGCGGCAGCTGCTGCTGTTACCGGAGTAATCACCGACCCTAGAGACCTATTACCTTAATTAATAATATTCCATGCACTTGTTAAATTACGATATTTTCTTCAACACTGGACCCAATAAATTCCGAAACTTATCGTAACTCAACATCATGCTTTTGAAAGTTTACAGTAGAGGAGAAAGAAACTAATGAAAGAATTTGGTGGACCCACGATCTTCATTGACCGTGACGACATAAATACTGATGAAATTATCCCAGCCAAATATCTTACTGAAATATCCAAAAGAGCTCTTAAAGAACACTTATTGGAAGATTTACATCTAGATAATTTCGACCCCCTATCAGAGACAATGCAACAAGCCAAGGTTGTTGTGACCCGCTCTAATTTTGGATGTGGTTCATCACGAGAACACGCAGTCTGGGCCTTTGAGGTCAATGATATCAACGTAGTTATAGGTTCAAGTTTTGCCCGTATCTTTAGGCAAAACATGTTCAACTGCGGAATTTTAGCAATGGAGCTTTCAGAACAAGACATCGAATCGCTCTTCGAGCTGCAAGGCGATGTTTCAATAACTGTAAATATGGAGAAGGAAGAACTCACCGCCATAGCGAATAAGAATAAAATTCGTTGTAATTTCAGCCTGAACACCTTTGACAAAAAGCTTGTTCAATCAGGAGGGTGGCTCAACTACGCTGACAAAAATTATTAATTTCAACCTACTACACACCCTAGATTGAAGTTTCAATCAGTCAACGGTAAAATTAAAAAAGGCGGTACATTCTTGAAATAAAGAATATACCGCCTTTTTTACTTTGCTCAATCGGAGCGAACAAATCCAACTTAGATTTAAACACGATACTTACGGAATTTATTTATTTTGTGGTCCTAACTAACATTTATAATCCAAGCTCAGCAAATTGCGTAACCATCTCTTTTTGCTCCTCAGAGAGTTCCTTAGGAATTCTTATCGCTATCTTAACATACATATCGCCACGACTTCCGATAGGGCCGCTGGGTAAACCATGTCCCTTAATGCGTAAACGGGACTCCTGTTGCACACCGGATGGGACCTTAACCTTGAATTTTTTACCCTCCAGAGTGGTAACTTCTATCTCTGTACCCAAACACGCCTGACTAAAAGGGATACGTTTTTCCATAATCACATCATCCCCATCTCGGATAAATACAGGATGATCCTGCACGTTAACCTTGAGATAAAGGTCACCAGGAGCCCCTCCCATTGGAGATGAAGCCCCCTTACCACTCAAACGCAGCCTCTTACCCTTTTCAATACCTTTAGGAATTTTAACGGACACACTTCTCGTACTACCATCTCCTCTAAGGGAGACCGTTTTTTCTGCCCCACCCAGAACATCTTCTAAAGAAATCGACAACTCATAAGTCAAGTCTTGCCCTTTTACTGGCTGCGACCCACAGCCTCCACCTCGACACCCTCCTCCCATATTGGCCGCATTACCAAACATAGATTCAAAAGGGGAACCAGCTCCTCCTGCGGAGCGAAAATTAGCACCGCCACCAAACGAGCCGCCACCAAAACCAAATTGATTTAAAATATCGTTAAGGTCAAACCCTCGAAAAATATCTTCTTGAGAATAACGTTGATGAAAACCGCTTGAACCATAAGTGTCATACTTCTGTTTCTTTTGCGGATCAGAAAGTACGGCATAAGCCTCATTGATTTCCTTAAATTTATCCTCCGAAGCTTTATCGCCCTTATTTTTATCCGGATGAAACTTTAAGGCCAGTTTACGGTATGCCTTTTTTATTTCTCCTGCCGACGCATCCTTAGACACACCGAGAACCTGGTATTAT
>JAOTSI010000382.1 GCA_029865005.1 Desulfobulbaceae bacterium | reverse complement strand
ATCGGAAACCGCGCCTGTGGCTGAGGTGTCGGAAGGAGATGATCTTTTTGCAGGAATGGGGGGCAGTGGTATCAGTAGTAAAGATGCTTCAACCTCTCGCTCTATTCGCGGCCTTTCTAAGGAAACTGAAGCCTATGCTAAAAGGCAAGGCACTTCTGCGGATCATAAAAAATCCTTGGAAACCGTATTGTCCTGGTCGGTTAGTGAGAAGAGTATTGAGAAGTTTCTGGCTTCAGGAAAAATCGGCGAATATGCAGATAATTAATCGTAAGTTGTCACCGGCACTTCATCTTCATGGGGTGGCCTTTGTCCACATAGATGGGCAATAGCGAGCAGTGACAACTACATAAATCTGGGTCACCTGTGACCAGGTTTAATTAATCATTTGCCCTGAGTTAAATTGAAAGTACGGATTGTAACTATGTATAATTTTGATAATATATCCAGAAGAAGTATATTGAGGGGCGGCACCATTATGGTCGCTGGCGCACTTGCTGATGCTTTTGTCTCTACCCCTGCTCGAGCCGGGCTCTTTGACACCCTTAATAAGGTGCTTGATGAAGGTTCCAAGGAGGGAAAGATTCTCAAAGGCTTTGGAGAGGTGATTGGTAGTCAGCAGGAGGTAGATTATAACACTGAACGGACCATAGGGGAGAGTCTCGCCTTGGAAGGTTTTGCTCGTTACGGTTTACCGATCAAGGATAAAGGATTGCAAAATTACGTTAATACCGTGGGTGCGGCAGTTGCAAGAAATTCCGAACGCCCCTCCATAGGATATAATTTTGTGGTGGTTAAAAGTGATTTACAAAATGCTTTTGCCTGTCCGGGTGGTATTATTTTTATCAGTGGTGCTCTTTTCAAGACTTTGAAGGATGAAGCGCAACTTGCCGGGGTTTTGGCCCATGAATTGGCCCATGTTGGTCATAAACATGCTTTACAGTCCATCCAACGAGCTAAGTTGCTTCAAGGCATGGGTACCATCACCGCTGAGGCGGTGGGTGGGGAAAAAGCCAAACAATTTGGTCAAATGATTAACGGTTTGCAAACCATTTTGTTTGATAAGGGTTTGGATGGACAGATGGAGTACGAAGCTGATCTTACCGCCATGCGGACTGCGTATAATACCGGATATGATCCAGCTGCAATGATCGAAGTTTTGGCCGAGTTGAAAAGACTCGAAGGACGGTCAACCAAGGCTGGTTCTTGGTTCTCTACCCATCCTCCCTTGAATAGTCGAATTCAAAAGTGTAAAAATGAACTGCATAAATACTCGGATCGCGGATCACTGGCCCGGGTATCTAAGCGCTTTGCTGGGTATCGTAAAAAAGTTCGTTAAAAAATAAAGAAATATAAAGTGCCTTTAAATCTGCTGGTTGGTTCGAGTTTATGGAAGCTAGGCAACCTGCGTGGGGGCGATCCTCGTGATCGCCCTATCCTGGAGTGGTCTCCCGGCAGGCCATGTTCAGTTCGTCCTCGCCCCATCAGACATTTTTGTTGAAAAGCGGTGTTGTCCTACGAGTTCTTTTTCATATTCTCAGCTCTTAATTTCCTGTTGGATCAACTTCAGCAGCTGGTCAAAGGTATCCACAAAATAGTGGGGCGTAGTCTGGCCCGGACTGTTTCGATTTTCAACGTTTACCCCAAATTGTAAACCATCTTCAGTAAGTGCCTTATACTTCTTCATTTTGCCAGCATATTTTGAGCTTGGTCGCTCTTTTTCTACGAGCAATTCAAGAGCCACTAATATCTTGTTCGCCTTTACGGCCGAAATTTTAACCATGTTGAGTTTCAGCAGGTTGGTAATTGAATCTGTCTTTTCCATAATATCCTCTTTGCTACGATGCCAATAAGGCAGAACAGTTACTCATAAATGTTTTTTTTATGTTCGGCACTGTCTCGGTGCTCTTTTTGATAGTCTATAATTCATAGTATTTAAGAAGGTCAATTGCGGTGATGTCTGCTAAAATATGGTCCTCACTGTCAACCACCGCCAATTCTTTAGCACCCGTGGCGGCCATCCGTTTAAGAATAACATCAACAGATTCCTCCGGTAAAGCTTTTACATTTCCACTACTCATCAGGTGGGAGGCTTTTTCTACGATAATGTTCCGTAAGATATCGCGGGGATGTATTTTATTTTCGTAATGATAAGGGTATAGATGCCGCATTAATGCCCCTATGGTGATGACCCCAAGTAGTTTTTTTTGTGTATCAGTGACATAGATAAGTCGGGTATGCGGAAAACGAACAGCCACTTTGATAACTTCTCTGATGTCACTGCTCTCCATAACCCAGGGGATGTCCCGAATTTCAATGTGCCGCATCACTTCTTTTATCTTCAATTTATTACCTCACTGGGTTGTTCTCGCCCGCCCTCGTAATAGCCCACTTTACCAATGGTGGCGAAATAATTTCATTTATGATAATCGACACCAGCATTGCACTGAGTAACAGATCGAAGATTTGTACAGATAATATCGGTTTGGCAAGAAAGATAAGGCCCAGAGATAGGCCTGCTTGCGGTAAAAGTGTTATTCCAAGATTTCTATATATCCGAGGAGATGTTTTTGAGATTTTGCCGCCAAGAAAAGTGCCGCCTAATTTGCCGATAAATCTTCCGGTTAGAAGGACGATACCGAGGAGGGCGGAGGTGGCGAAAACGTTGGTATCAAAATGAGCTGCAGCAAGAGTAAAGAACAGACAGTAAATAGATTCTTCTATGATGTCAAGTTGGTGAAATAAATCATCAGCTTGTTCTATCTTGTTGATAATAACAAAACCCATGACCATGTTAGCAAGAAGAGGAGAACAGTCAAAATTATGTGATAAACCATTGACCAGGAAGATAGCCCCGATGGTGAGCATGAAGTTAGTTTCGGGACGCTTTGATGGGTCAAGAAAATAACTACATGTTAATCCGCCCACGAGACCAACCAAAATGGCCCCAGCAATAGTAATTATGCCCTGTAAGATAATAGCGTGATCTACACTTCCCGTTAGCAATAAATTGGCGGTGGTGATAGCACCGGAAAATATAACGATAGTCAAGCCATCATCTAATGCGACGACAGCCAGTAATGTTGTGGTTAGTGGGCCTTTGGCGCGAAGTTCGTGGATTACGGCCATAGTAGCGGCTGGGGCTGTGGCCACCGAAATACCGCCTAGAATAAGGATGACTGAAATGAATATGTTCTCGTTTTCAGTTAAGAAGGGTGGAAGGTAGGATCCTACAAAATAAACGGCAAGGCTGGTACAGGCAAAAGCGCCAATTCCTTGGGCCGTATTTATCCACATAATTTGTTTGCCGAGTACTTTGACCCGAGAAATAAGCAGGCTTCCACCAATGGAGTAGGCTATGAAAGCAAGGGCAATTTCAGATGTGAAGCCAAAGAGGATATCGATTTGTTGAGGAGCAATAATGCCGCTGATTGAGGGCGAAAAGGCCAGACCGGTAAAGATATATCCACTTATTCTGGGCAGGTGGAAGAAGTTTGCTGCTTTGCCAACAAAATATCCGGCAAAAAGAATGAGCCCAAGAGTGAACAGAGGTTGGAAGATAGTGTGCGACATAGGTAAATCTCGCGATTTTTTGTGTTATGGATACGATAATAAAAGGATATTTTAGCTGGAGACTGCTGTTTACCTGTTGGTCTTTTCAGTAATTTTTTTATACCCGATCACAGGGGTTATAACTAGCTTTTGATAAATTACCCACCCCATACACCCACGATAACCCCCCCTCCTACGTAGGGGCGATCCATGTGATCGCCCTCCTGATTATATCTCTTTACAATTTAATATATATTTCTCTTAAAGTATATTATATCAAAATAGTATCATATTTATTGGTCTAGCCGTTATAGTCCAAGCAGCTTTGTTAGGACCAGATTAATCGGGGTAAGAGGAGAACCATGGTGGATAATTGGATTAATCAAAATAAAGAATGGTTATTTTCAGGGGTTGGGGCGACATTTCTCTATTTTCTTTTCGCTCAACTCAGGAAAAAACAAAAGAGCAAGGAGCCAGATCCATCTCTGGATCAACAGAAATCGCCAACCAAAAAAAATAATATCGATAATTCCAAAATCGGTGTCCTCGGTGATTATAATACCATCAACAATTTAAATATTATCAATAATAGCGAAGAAGAATCCACCAATTCTCTGCTTGCCCGTTATTTAGATGAGCTAGCGGCAGTAACCGATCGCCTGCCCTGGGGGCAAATCGCCCCGGAGGAGGCCGGACCAGGCGGCAATGAAAATCTTCGTCTCTCCGATGTATATACCGCCCTTGACACCACCGAGCCAAAGAAAATGGAATGCGAGGAGGATGTGCGGGAATG
>JAOTSI010000381.1 GCA_029865005.1 Desulfobulbaceae bacterium | reverse complement strand
AATATGGAGAGTAACAAATACCCCAAGGTCTTGAGTCAAAGCAGGCAATAATAGATCGTTTTCTACGGTTCGACGCTTTTTTCCGCATGCCAGTTGCGATTCAATCGTCTCACGAGCTAAACTTAGAAGAATGTCACCCTGTTGTTCTGTAAGCATTTTCAAGTAATCCAACTGAAAATAAAAATGATTTAAAAAAAATGAATATAGCACATCAAAGTATGATCAACAACTATGATTCATTTATCAAGAATAATTCAGCAATAAATCAGGGAAGGGACACCCCCCTCCCTTTATTAAACATTTCAGCAGATTCCTCATTGGGCCTGAAGTGCGATTAGTAAAAAAAGGAGGGGCAAATCTGGCGGGCGTCAACCTTTAAAAGGTAATCAACAAAGCTCAGGCACGCTTACCTCATGAAGTGGTAAAATGACGCCTTCCATGTTTTTTACTCGCTGAGCAGTATCATAAGCCTTATAGGCATCACAGTGTACACCAGGGCATGCAGCTGGTCCTGCAGATGGAAAGTTTTCTTTATTACAACAAAAACCAGGAATAATACGCCAACCTTTTTCTGTTTTTATCCGAATAGATTGACTACCAGGGGTATGACCGGGAGTCAAAATCAACTCAAAACCAGGAAAAAGTTCTAGATCACCATCCAAAGGCTGAAGATCAAGTTTTTCAATAAAATCTGGCTCGTAACGATAATCAAGAGGGTGGGGGTCGGCACAAAAATCCAACTCTTTTTTCTGAATATAAAATTTCGCTTTACAAAAGAGAGTATTATATCCGCAGTGATCATCATGGAGATGGGTATTAATTACAATGTCTATATCATCAGGTGTCAATCCTTGTTTTTTCAAGGCCTCTTCCATAAAAAGAGGTTCCAATCCCGTTTCTTGGGTGAATTCGGGAGGGACAACGAAATCATCAAGCCCTGTGTCCACTAAAATATTCTTACCATTACCTTGGGCTAGAAAGGACCACATAGTGAGCCAAATTCGCTTACCATATCCTCGCTGATAGGTCATTATACCTTGATCAACCCGTCGAACTCCAACCAACATGGGAGTAAGCTTAAAATTCATAACTCTTATTCCTTTTATAGTTAAAATTAATTTATATAGAATTTATTATTTGATTATTTTGTAGTTAAGCAAAATGTAAAGCATGGCTTTCGTGTTGTCAAACCGAAATCGCCAATAGCCCTGGCTCACAGCGTTTTTCGTTCCTTACAGCAATTCTTACAATTGCATACAGGAAAGCATATGATTTAATACTAAATTGCATTACTGTTATCTACTACTTCGACTAGAACTATTTATTTTTCAATACATTTTTAGTATGTAAGTAGTTTAGATTATAATAAATTACATTCGAGAATTGAATAACCTTTCATTGTCAATTCACTGTGTTGCAAGTGAATCTACCTATGGAAATATCTAGTTGTATTATTTATCTAAAAATAGCACTATTTAGGATTGACAGGGTCACAAAAAGCAGGTACTCCTAATTTCAGGAGAAAGGTTTCTTTTGAAACAGATTGTGGCAAGTTTCGCACAATATAAGCGAAACAGCATTGCCCCTGCGACAATCAAACATGAGAGAGTAGTGAAGATGGACGAAGCTTTGATTTTAGAGAAATTGGAAAGTCTCTCTGAGGAAGTACGTTCCTTGAGATCGGGAGTCCTGGAGGAGCTGAAGAATGATCTGCTCCCCGTCATTCAGCAGGCCAGTCCACGAGTCATGGAATACTTTTCGGAATTGGAGGGTAGCTACAGCAATGAGGAATTGACCGCACTGGTCAAAAACCTCCTGCTGAATGTAAAAAATCTTAACGCCATGCTAGATGCTTTGAAAGCCGTTACGGAATTCAAAGAAGAAATGGGTGCGGTGACCCAGCTGGCCTTACCAAAAGCCGTAGAGTTTATGAGTGAACTCGACGGTCAGTTCAGTGGAGAAGATGTAACTGATCTTCTTAAATCAACCTTGACCAACCTTAAGCACCTCAATGGTGCAATGGGTATGCTCAAGTCTGGTATGGAACTTAAAGAAGATATGGGGCCGGTTGTTCAGCAAGCCCTCCCTAAGGTTGTCGAATTTTTTTCTGAGGTGGACGGCCAGGTTGGCATGGCCGATTTAAGTAAACTTTTAAAATCCACCCTGGCTAATCTTAAAAATCTTGATAACGCCATGGGCATGCTCAAAGCGGGCATGGAATTTAAAGAAGATCTGGGACCAGTGATCCAACAAGCATTACCAAAGCTAGTCGAATTCTTTGGTGATATTCACGGGCATGTCGAATCAGATGATGTTATCAATCTTGTTAAAAAAACCATGGCAAGCATCAACTATTTTAGTGATGGCCTTGAAATGTGGAAAGCCACCATGGAATTGAAGCAAGAACTAGCTCCTGTTATGCGGCAAGCCTTACCAAGGGCACAGGCCTTTATTTCGGATGTGGAAAATAGCGGAGCCATTAAGCTATCTCTCGCAATCATGGGCGCCTTGAAAAAAGTTGACTATTCTGATGAGCAAATTGAGAAAATGGTCACACTCATTGAATCGGTTGACCTTAGTAAACCTAATCCTATTGGACCATTTGCAGCTTTAAAACAGCTAGGTGACCCCAAGATTCAGGAAGCCATAGGCGCATCATTTACCATTCTGCAAACAGTAGGCTCGGCGCTGGAAATTTCCAGAAACAAAACCGATTAAATCTTTCACCATATCCCCTAGTTTTGATTTTACAAGTTCTTCTCCGGTGTCGCTACTATTCACCGGCGAATGAATGTATGTATGTATAGTAGTATGAGTAGGATATCGTAATTTCTTGCGTAGACTACTTTGACTAACTTGAACATTAAAGGAGGCGAGAAATAATGAAAAAGCTTGTCATTCTTGGAGCTGGCTGTGCCGGGACCATGATGGCCAATAAGTTGAGAAGAGACCTGGACGCAAATGAGTGGAACATTACCATTATTGACAAAGATAATGTTCATTACTATCAACCGGGATTTCTTTTCGTTCCTTTTGACATCAATACTCCTCAAGAAATTAAAAAAAGTCGGAGTGAATTCTTACAATCCGGCATCAATTTCGTTATCTCCGAGCTTGTCAACGTTGACTGGGACAAGCAAGAGGTTACCACTGCCACCAAGGGTAAATTTAAATACGACATTCTAGTTATGTCCACTGGTTGCGACCAGAGACCTGAGGAAGTCGAAGGCATGAAAGATGGCTGGGGTAAAGATATCCACAGCTTCTATGGTTATGATGATTGCCAAAATCTACGTAAAGCTTTAAAAGGTTTTAACGGCGGCAAATTAGTCATTAACATCGCTGAGATGCCAATTAAGTGTCCGGTAGCCCCATTGGAATTTGCTTTCCTGGCCGACTGGCATTTTCAGGAAAGAGGTATCCGCGACAAGGTAGAGATCGAATTGGCCACTCCATTGGCCGGCGCGTTCACTAAACCGGTAGCGACCAAGGTGCTAACCAGTGCCTGTGAAGAAAAAGGCATCAAAATCACCCCTAACTTCAGCATCGGCTCCGTTGATAATGAGAAAAAGGTGATTGCGGCATACGATGGAACAGAAGTCAACTATGATATGTTGGTCGCCATTCCACCTAACTTCGGTTCTCAGGTAATGATCGACTCTGGAATCAGTGATCCCATGGGATACATTCCAGTTGATAAACAGACCCTACAGCCCGAAGGACGTGAGAATGTCTGGGTAATCGGTGACGGTACCAATGTACCTACCTCTAAGGCGGGTGCGGTAGCGCATTTCCAAGCAGATGTTCTCCATGAGAATATCCTTGCCTATATCGACGGATCTGAACAACATGCCCTGTCAGACGGGCATGCACTCTGATTTATCGAATCAGGCTTCGGGAAAGCCTACGTTATCGACTTCAACTACACCACCGAACCAGTAATTGGTAAATACCCCTTCCCTGCCATCGGACCAATGAGTCTGCTGCAGGATACGGAAATGAACCACTACGCTAAACTCATGTTCAAGTGGGCCTATTACAACCTGCTTCTCAAGGGCACCTGGTTAGGACCTCCTGATCTTATGCTGTACGGAAAAAAATTGGATATGATTGGAAAATAACACATCATTCCGATTTAGATCATACGCCATGGTCACTTTAGTGGTCATGGCGTTTTTTAATGAACCCCCTTGCAGTGCAGTTCTTCTCTTACCTTTTGCTTTTCTATCCGTATCCATTCAAGTTCGTCCTCTCTTTTCCCACTATTGTTGACAAAATTGCCTGGTTGGCGTACTTGTTGAAGCACACTGTTACTATAAATGTCTCAATACAGTGGTAGCAAATATACATTT
>JAOTSI010000380.1 GCA_029865005.1 Desulfobulbaceae bacterium | reverse complement strand
AACTCCTTGTGAGGAGATGAACGGCCAATAAGAAAATAGTCACACCACAGAGATCCACCTTCTTCAGGTTGGATAAAAGTAATTGCTGGTTCATGTTCTTGAAGCATAATCGCGTCGCCGTTAAACATCATAGCCATCAAGGTTTGACCGGTGACCATGGAAGATTTTTCCGAAAGAGAAACGTATGAATAAGCTTTTACATAAGGTTTTTGTTTGAGAAGTAAATTTTTTGCCGCAGACAGTTCAGCCGGAACCGTCGAGTTAGCTGAGTATCCTAGTGATTTGAGGGCCATACCGATAAGATCGCGAGAGTCTTTTATCATTACAATTTTGCCGCGTAGTGATTCATCGGGGTTAAATATATCAGACCATTTTGCTACCGGTTTTTTTACCAGATCACTTCGATATCCTATTCCCAAAGTTCCCCAAAAAAAGGGTACTCCATAGGTCTCAGCCTGTGGAAATGCATCACGCCAACGGGGGGCTACGTATTGTAAATTGGTTATTTTTTCTTCAGGTATTGGTGCTAGCCAATTTTTTTTGGCATATAATGAGATATTAACGCCGTTACATAAAATAACGTCATAACCTTGCCCATTACTATTAATAAGCATTTCGGTTCGAATTTCATCGGTTTCAAAATAAACTTCTTTAACCTTGATGCCTGATTCTTTTTCGAAATCAGCTAATACATCAGGGTCAAAATATTCGGACCAATTAAGAAGAACAATCTGTTTCTCATTCCCATGGGCTGGGGTGATGTGATTTATGAATAATAATAAGCAGCTTAAGGAAAAAATGAAACAAGTGGTGCGAATTAGGTGGCGCTGGAAGGTGGCAATTTGTTGAGAGTAAGAAAATAGTCTCTGTTTCATATGGCTGAGATGGTAACTACTCTTAATTGCAGAAGACATATTTTCTCCGATGTTCAGTATAATGGGATTGCTTTTATCCTTAAAATGTGGATATTAAATTATCGTTATTAATATTAAGTCTTACTCTTGATAAAATGTAGTAATGAATCATATTATATAATGACGATTAAAAACATTCTAACGGAGGTGCCTCAATAAATCAAAATGAATTATATATAACTAACTGATTAGCGGTATGTAAGGGTAAGGCAACAGTCTGGAAAAGAAATATTAATTTATAGTTTAAAGGATAAAATAATTTTGTATAAAAATATAATCGGAAATGTTTAGTCTCTTTTAAGCTCAGCGGTGAATATATTTATTTCGAAGCATAAATTAATATTAAACTGTTGAGGTTATGCGTTTATAAGAGGTTAATATACTAGGGGTACCACTGTGGCTTGCTGATAGTTTTTGGATAAAAGCAGTAAAATTCTGTTTATTAATCCGTTAAGTGTGGTCTCGCTATACTTCTGGTAGAAGGGTAAGGGTTGTGAAAGAAATAAATTATCCCATCTCGGAGTATGCGCTTACCGGCTGGGCTATTTAGCCGTCCTTTTTGTTAAGACAACAGTTACATAGTAATACTAGCCGGTTGTTGCCTTGCCTAAAAGATGACTTAAAATCCTGCGCGATTTTGGGATAATTATTATTTTCCGCGACTCTAAGCTAAAGTAGCATACTTTGAATCCAGCTCAACTATCTGATTTTATCATGTTGATAAGTATTATTTGTGATTGTTTTGATAGCTTCGGGCTTGGTGTCGCCTGGTATTTCCTGGTAAAGCCAAACGTACCCCTAAGTTGACATCATGGAATGAAGGTTCTGCTCGGTAGCGAAAGGAAGCTCGAGTATATCGAGGTGAACCATCCCAACTGACACCTCGATAAACCCGGTAATCCCCCGTTGCCGGTCCAACAGGATTAATACGAAAACTTTTTTTATAATAATCTTCACCATACCAATCAGCACACCATTCACACACATTACCAGGTATGCCATAAAGGCCCAAACCGTTGGGCTTTCCACTTTTTACCGGTAGGGTACCCTTACCCCAGCTTCCCATATACCAAGCAACAGCATCCACTGAATTAGCCGCCGCATATCGTACTTGTTTGTCTGCACTCCTCGCGGCGTATTCCCATTCCGCCTCGGTGGGTAAACGAAATGATTTACGGGCTTGTTTGCTAATTAGGTCTATAAAGCGCTGGGCGTCATCCCAAGAAACATTTTCCACCGGGTACTCACCTTTATCTTTAAAATAACTCTTATTTTCCCCCATAATCTTTAGCCATTGTTGTTGGCTAACTTCATATTTCCCCAACCAATAATCATTAAGGCATACGTTATGAACGGGGATTTCGTCATCTTCACAGTCATAGGTTATGCTCCTACAACCCATTTGAAAACATCCTCCCGTTATTAAAACAAACTCCATGCCGCTGATGGGTTCCGTCCAGGTGGTTTGATATGTTTTTTCATTTTCTTTATCTGAATTGTCTGGACTATCTCTTCGTTTAAGCTCCACCTCAATGTCTAGGTCTTGGCCCCCTGCCAATGGTATTTCGCGGAGGTCCGTTTCATAACCCTGCCGTGCAACTTGAATAGTATACATACCCTCCTCAAGTTCAATGCCTGGTTCGTATTGAGCTCGAACGTTGACGATGCGCACCATAGCGTTAATCGGGGTGGTTGAAATAGTTAAATGTCCTTTCGGCTTTTTGGGGTTGAGATTAAGGCGAATAGCGGCGTCCCTTCCAGCTCTAACTAAAACTTCCTTTATCTCAGCTTCATACCCCTGCAGAGCAACCCTTATAATATTGCGTCCGGCCGGGATATCTTCTATTTTCATAGGGGTGGTACCAATATATTTTCCTTCTAGATGGACAACAGCGCCCTCTGGCGAGCTGGTTAAACTTAAGCTTCCGGTTTCAATCCTGGTTCCTCCAGGGGTCGAGTCAATCATTGCAGGGGCCGCCGAACTCTTCAGGGCTAAAAATACGAATTCCCCTTTGTCTAAAGACGGTTCTCGGATACGGCCATATAGGGGGAATTGAGATCCATAGGAGTAAGAGGAAACCTGTTCCTGAAGATATTGAGCAAGCTCTCGATCGGTTATGTAGCCATCTTTGGGGGATCTGTCTGCATATCCGTCTTTGAGGCCATGAACGAGTACGGTTTTAAAAAAATTCTGCTCAGGTTTCTGTTCGCCCTCATCACCATTGAGAATGAAGGCACGTAGAGGAGCGTCGATAGTTTCAGTCAGGTAGGGAGAAGGATCTGGCCGAGAAAGTGCCAACATATCGGCGTTGAAACAGGCATCAAAAATGAACAAAACATGTTTTGCCTTGATTACTCGGCTTATTTGTTCAAGTTCGGCCAATGAAACAGCTTTGTTAATGAATCCGACCGGGTCAATATCCGGATCCGGAGCATCCACTGGCACGATATAACTCGACTTTACCCCACCCGCCCCATTTATGGTATAACCGTGTCCGCCAAAATAGATAACCACAGACCTATTCCAGTCAGCTTCTTCATTGGCCAGTTCATGTATAGCGTCTTGCAATTGTTGACCATCGGGGTTCTTCACCGTCTTAACTTTAAAGCCTAGATGGTCAAGGGTATCGGCAATATCGTCTGCAAAACGAGCTGATCCGGCAAGTGCAGGCCACCGTCTACCGTAAAAATTACATCCAATAACCAAGGCTTGGGAGCTGGAATATAAATGTATATTTTTAGTGCCCCCTGTCTTGTCAAATACTTCAACAGAAACAGAGAAACTGTTTGGATTAGCGGAGAGGGAAACACTTGGAGTACCAAGTATGATAAAAAAAGTAATAAGAAGTGAGAAAAGGAATATTAGTCGTATAGGGATAAGAATTGATTTCAGAAGGGAAGTGTTATTAATTTTTTGATTGTAAAAGGAAATTAAAAAAACTTGAGAGGTCAAGGGAATGAGGGAACTTAACAGGAAAAAGAGTGTGATTATAATTCCTCAATATTTGATATTAATTACTATAATAAATTAAGTTTATGAAACTATTTACTGAATATCTTAAATAAAAAACTTAATGGAAAATTAAGATGGCGTCAAAGAGTATTTGTCTATATGTTGTAATAAATTTAAGGCGGTATCGGAATGTGCTACCAGAAGTATGGCTAGGCAAGGTAGGTATGAAAAGTAATCATTAAGCAGAAAATGTTCACAGCCTAGCATCATAGGATGAATGGAAATAGCACAATATTATAGTTTGTGAATCAAAATGGATCCTTTGGCCGATATCTTACTAGCCTCCTCAACAACTCCGGAGTGATGGGTAAAGAGGATTACCTGATTCTTTTCTGCTAGATTTGCCAGGGCTTTGAGGGTTGCCCCAGAGCGTTCGTCGTCAAAATTGATCAAGATATCGTCCACGATAAATGGCATGGGTTCTCCTGCTTCCAGTC
>JAOTSI010000075.1 GCA_029865005.1 Desulfobulbaceae bacterium | reverse complement strand
GCGGAAAATCTACCCTGTTTTATTGGGGAGAGTAATGCTATCCGTGACATAATGGAATTTATTACAACCGTAGCCAAAAGCCCAGACACTCCTATTCTTATCCTTGGTGAAACTGGCACCGGTAAAGAATTATTGGCTCAGGCGGTCCACTATCGCAGCCCGAACTTCAAAGGCCCATTTGTTACCTTAAACTGTGGGGCCATACCAGATAATCTCGTTGAAAGTGAGCTATTCGGTTACGATAAAGGGGCCTTTTCTGGAGCCAATACCCAAGGAAAAAAAGGATTAGTTGAGGAAGCTGCTAACGGCACCTTATTTCTAGATGAAGTAGGTGATCTTGACATGGCTGCCCAGGCAAAATTACTGCGTTTTCTAGAAAACGGCGAGTATTATCGCCTGGGTGGCACAAAAAAAATACGAGTACAAACCAGAATCGTTTCCGCCACAAATCGTGATCTGAAAAGCATGATAGGCGAAGGAACATTTCGACGTGACCTCTACTACCGCCTCGCTGTACTCAAAGTTGATGTACCCTCTCTCAATAAGCGACCTGACGATATCATACCCATTGCCCAACACTTTCTAGTAAATTTTGCTAAAAAACATCATAAACAGCTCAACGGATTCACGACACAAGCAGTACAGGCCTTAAAAAATCACCACTGGGAGGGCAATGTTCGACACCTGCGAAACGTAATTGAACGTGGAGTCCTGTTATCCCAAAATAGTGAAATTGAACTAAAAGATTTAGGGTTAGAAGAGCAAGCTGATAATAAAACTGCCGTTTGTGAACCCACCTCTCAATACCCCGAACTTACCATGGAAGGTATTGATCTCTCAGCTATTCAAGAATTATTAGAAAAATACTATATCAACGCCGCACTGCGATTAACTGGTGGCAACGAGAGCAAAGCAGCTCAACTTCTTCAAATCAATCATCACACTTTTCGTTATCGCAAGAAAAAACTTAATATTTAAACGATGCAGATCGATATTAAAACCATTATAAACAGTCCCCGTTTTAAGTTTCCTGAGAATGATAATCACCTTCTTGATATGGGAATTTTTCAACTCATTATCTCAATTTTCCGAACCAGCTAAACAGCTGGCTCGGAACAATTCCCATCGCCCCAACGTAACACCATGCAATAACACTTCCTTTCCCTAAGGCTATCCATTGGCACTAAACTTGCTAGTACATCAGATACAACATGATGGCCTTTTTCATATTAGTTATAACAACCGTTAAACGACAACGGCAAATTAGTGTAAGGAGGGAAACACTTCATAGAAAATTACATTTTCGATTCTTCACCGGAACGAAAATATAAATGAACCAAGGCGATGGGATTCACGTATATAGTTCTTATCTTAAAGATAACTTGAGCTCTCTGCCGACTAACAACTTTTATTCAAACAACAAGGAGTTAATTATAATGAAAAAAATTGCTTATTTATTCGTACTGGTAACCCTTTTATTCATAGCACAGGATAAAGCCCAAGCCCATTACGGCATGATTATTCCGTCCGATCAAATGGTCACCAAAGAAGAAAATAAAAACATAGAGATGGACCTTCTTTTTTGGCACCCCATGGAAGGAATCCCTATGCCCCTGGACAAACCTGCCAAATTCGGTGTTTTCACCGGCGGTAAGAATGTAGACCTGCTCTCTACCCTTAAATCTACCAAAACCAAAGATAATCAAACTTGGGCCTCTACTTATAAAGTAAAACGTCCTGGACTCTACGTTTTCAACATGGAGCCCACACCATACTGGGAGCCTGCAGAAGACTGTTACATCATCCATTACACCAAAGTATACGTAACTGCTTTCGGAGATGACGAAGGTTGGGACGCACCCATCGGACTTAAAACCGAGATCGTTCCTTTAACCCGCCCTTTTGGTCTGTATGCAGGAAACGTTTTTCAGGGCACCGTACTGGTAAATGGCAAGCCGGTACCCTACTCTGAAGTAGAAGTTGAAATTTATAACAAAGATGAAAAATTCGAAGCCGACAACGACTACATGGTCACCCAGGTAGTTAAAGCCGACGCAAACGGCGTTTTCACCTATGCTGCTCCAGAAGCAGGCTGGTGGGGTTTTGCCGCTCTGAACACCTCGGATACCCAACTTGATCATGAAGGTCAAGGCAAAGACATTGAACTCGGTGCTGTTCTATGGGTAAAATTTGACGAGATGAAACGTAAATAGTCATCGATAATTAGCTAATCAGAGCAAATTAACTTTTCTTTGCCCTGATTAGCTATCTATTATGTTAAATATATTTAAATGAATATATTTAACATAATAGAACCTTAAGAATATATTATACATTTATCAATAAACCAACAACTAATTACTTTAACGGTAACGATAGAATTCTTTACTTGTTCAGACAAAGCTTTATCAGATCTACTGCTCACTAAAGATCGGCTCCCTTAAGAGTTAATTATCTTAATAATGACTTTTAAAACCTATAACCTAACGTATTAAAAAAGTAACTTTTTTTTGATACCATAGCCGTTGCTTTGCGAAAAAAAGTTCGCATGATTAAGTGAATCCGTTGAAGTTCGCTGCATGACGGTGTATCATGTTTGCTTTTACAATATACTCCGACTCAAGTGATCAGTTCTAAGGAATAGGAAATAACTATGGGTAAAAACATCTCAGGTGATGCAACTAATCAAAACGACGTGGTGAATGAAGTCCACATAGGACCTCTTGAAGCTCGTCGAGAGGCTCTCGCCGTCTGCGGCATGATCTTCTGCGTCATTTTGCTCATGACTTTAAGATTCTCCATGATCTCCGGCTCATCCACTCGCGACACCTTAAAATCGTACCAACGTTTTGACGGTAGCGTATTAAAAAGCCAGGATCCCATTCTCTACCGCAACCTGCTTAGCGCGGTAGGAGACATCACCGATCTTCGACTTATCGAAGGGGATTGGCCGACCGTGGATGATCTAATAAGCGAAGATGTTCCCCCCTTTGCGAATGCCTTTCTACCAATGGGCCTTAAAAACTATACATGGACGCGGTACGCAAGCAAAGGATGGGTTGATTATTACGGTGTAGGTGAAACCAACGCTGAAACCGAAAAAATCTCCGATCATATTCCCATCAGTCTTATTCTACGTGTTATTGACCTCAAAGTTAAGGATCATCCTCACCCTCACATAGGAATCGATAATGATCCCAAGCTTAAACATTCTATTCAAGTATGGATGTACCCGGAAAAACGCCCCTATCCGGAAGAAAATGTTGTCCAGAAAGGATGGAAATGGGTCATCAGCGCCAATGATCCCTTCCTGAACGAAAATAAAGAAATCTCCGAAAAGCCGGTTAAGAATTAACAAACTATACATGGAGATTAACTCAATGAAAAAAACTAAACTTCTCAGTTTAATTACCTTCTTATGCTTTAGCCTGGCAGCCGGACCAACATTGGCAGAACAGTGCAAACTAAATGTTGGTATTACTCTCCACCCATATTACTCCTGGGTAAGCAATATCGTAGGTGACACAGCTACGGTAACAACCCTTATTCCAGAAAATTCTGATCCCCATTCCTATCAACCAAAAGCAGATGATTTAGCCAATTTACAAAAAATTGATGCTCTTGTTGTAAACGGACAAGGCCACGACGAATATGTTCGCTCCATGCTCAAAGCTGTTGACCGCAAGGACTTAAAGGTTATCGACACCAGTGTAGGCCTACCTCTGATACCAACTTTCGGACACAACTATAATTTTGAGAAAGGAGACGATGCGGCCTCTAAAGTTTCTTATAATAGTCACACCTATATTGCTATTACAGGTGCAATTCAACAGATTCAACTCATTGCCAATCAACTGGGCGAGCTTTGCCCTGAAAATGCTATCCTGTATAAAAAGAATGCAAGAGCTTATGCAAAAAGACTCCGTAGAATTCTTTTAGCAGCACTAAATAAGATTGAATCATATGACACCGTCGAACTTCGTATTGCCACGGTACACGACGGCTATGCCTACCTGATGCAAGAGCTTGGCCTGGAAATTGCTGCTGTTATCCAACCACGTCACGGAATTGAACCCAATCCTAGACAACTACAAGACACGATAAAAAGAATCAAAAAAGCAAAAGTCAATATCCTATTCACCGAAATTGATTATGAGAAACGGTACGTAAACATAATCTTTCAAGAAACAGGATGTCGAATCTATAGCCTATCCCATATATCCAACGGAATATACTCTGCCGATAAATTCGAAGTGGATATTCAACGTAATATTGATGACATCATAAAGGCATTACAGGATGCAAACGCTAAAAGCTGAGAAGAAGTCTATTTCTTCGAATAACGACCAAGAGCTCGTAAATCTTTTGGAAATTGAAGACCTATCCGTACATCTCGGAGGCAATCAAATCCTCAAGAATATCAACATGGTGGTCAAAAAAGGCCATATCCATGCGGTGATCGGGCCCAACGGAGCGGGCAAGACAACCCTCATGAGAAGTATCATGGGGGGAATGCCACATCAAGGAATTATCCGTTTTCTCTTTCGTTCCAATTCAAAAATTGGCTACGTCCCACAATTACTAGAATTCGACCATTCGGTTCCCATAACCGTTTGTGATTTCGTTTCCATCATGTTGCAGGATAAACCGATTTTCCTATCCGGATCTGGTTCAATCAGAAAAAAAATTGTTGAGACCTTAGCAATTACTGAATCAGAACACCTTATAGATCGATTAATCGGCGGGTTATCCGGTGGAGAATTTCGTCGTGTTCTGCTAGCTCAAGCCTTGGAACCTCTACCGGAAATTCTTCTGCTCGACGAACCGGCCAGCAACATAGATGAATACGGAGCCATGCTCTTTGAGCAAATGCTAAATCGATTACGGGAAGAACACGGCCTGACCATCCTAATGGTAGGTCATGATATTAAAATGATTCTACGTATGGCTGACCGTGTCACAAGCATCAACCGTCGAGTAATGTTTGACGGCACGCCCGATGAACTACAAGGTCCAGGTAAAGTGGACGAACTTTTTAACGGATCGATGGCAATAAGCACCGAGAACATGGAGGGTTAACAGCATGGAGTCACTGTATGAATTAATAGGTGGATGGGCCACCCAAGGGTACCTGCCCGCCATCTTTGAACATACGTTCATGATTCGAGGCATGCTCGCAGCCATCCTCATCGGGCCCCTGCTTGGGGGTATAGGCACGGTCGTTGTTACCAAAAAACTATCCTTTTTCACTCAGACCATCGGTAACGGTGCACTGTCAGGGGTAGCAATTGGTTTACTTTTCGGTGAACCGGTAGAAGGTACATATGCCGGTTTATATGGATTTTGTTTAATTGTCGCCTTACTTATGACCTTTGTAAAAAACCGATCCCGTCTTTCCAACGATACCGTTATCGGTGTCGTCTTAGCACAGGTTTTGGGATTCGGTATATTTATGCTGGTCGTCGTCACTAACAATTTCAACATTCATCAAGTTGAAGGCATTTTATTCGGTAGCCTGATTACTCTTACCGATAACGACCTAATTGCATTAGGCCTAGCCTCTATGATCGTAGGTGTAATATTCTGTTTAATATTTAACAAAATCATGCTGGTAGGCTTTAATCCAATACTAGCAAAGGCACGCGGTTTACGTCCAGTCTTCCTGGAGTATACTTTTGTTGTGCTGATGACCATCGTGGTGGTAGCCAGCCTCAAGCTTATCGGAGCGCTGCTGGTACTTGTCCTCATCGTAGTACCTGCCGCCGGAGCTCAGAATATTGTTAGTAATCTTCGTCAGTTTGTCTGGGTCAGCATAGTATTTTCTACTATTAGTACATCCGTAGGCCTGCTACTCTCCGCTATATTTCCCATACCAAGTGGAGCTGTCATTGTACTGGTCTCTAGCCTTATTTTTTACGGTACCCTGGTTCTCAGACCACTCTTCGGGAAAAGTGGTGTTCAACAAGGACAGGCATAATAATATAAGGATGTCAAATTATCTTTAAGACATCCCTTAATTCAAAAAATACAATTTATCCTATATAGGTATTAATATGATATTTAAAAAAGTTAAACTCCAAACAGTTCTTTTTTTATCCGCGTTAATTTTAGCCTCAGCGACATTTGCCTATGCTCACGCTGCAGTACTGTGGTGTTATGTCGAAAACAATCAAGTTTACGTGGAAGCCTTTTTCATGGGTGGCAAAAAGGTACAAAACGGTCAGATCATTGTCATAGATGCTCAAGAAAATAAAATTTTTGAGGGAAGAACCAATAAAGAAGGACTGCTTAATTTCACACCATCCATCCAAGATGATATGAAAATCCTGTTGAAACTAGATACGGGCCACGGTTCTGATTTTGAACTCACCAAACAAGACTTTTTAGATGCCGCGGCAGCAGCTACCGAAGGAACACCTGAAAAGTAAAACGGTTCACCCCAGATCCGAACAATACAATTGCAATACAGGATCATTCGGTGTTATAGAAATATTTAATACACTTTAGGGCATTGATTCAATAAATTAATGCCCTACTTAACAATACCTTAACGCTCCGGTAGCGAATCGGAACAACTACATCGTCTTTAAGGAGATAACACACATGATCAAATTGCACACATGGATTCTAGCCGGTTTCCTTAGCCTTGTTTGGATCGGATCTGCCAACGCGCACGGCGATATTTCAAAGCTTCCCAGTTCAGTACAAGTACTCCAATACCAAATGAGTCTTTGGATCAATTCCGATGACCTGGACAAACGTAGCGGACTTGCAATGGCCTATTATCGCACCGGAGAGTTGGACAAGGCAATTACAGAGCTACAAATCGTACTCAAAGCAGACCCTGCTCATTTCAACGCCCTTGATGGCATGGGTGTAGTTTTGATCAAAAAGAATCAAGCCAATGAAGCCTTAGAGTACCTTAAAAAAGCATACGCCATTAATTCTGATGACATTATGATTTATGTTCATTTATCCATTGCTCATGACAAACTAAGTCAACTCACGGAAGCCCAAAAATACCTTGAAAAAGCTCGTACGCTCAATAAAGAAGCTGGCGGGGATGAAGAAGATATTGAAACGGAACTAATGATCGTTTCTGGTAAATAAATTTTACTTTTTTAAGAAGTAATTATTTATACAATTTAATTCCTAGGTAATCTGACCGCCAATGTGGTCGGATTACCTCTCCCCCTTTCCCTACCCTTTCCTTATTCATCAAAACATTAATTTTCATAACTTTTCATAGACAGATAAACAGTTAACTTAATCTATTCCTTTATTAAATATCTTACTAAGATATGTTACCGACTTTGTTTCAACCTCTGTTTTATGCTTTTCATAATCCCTTGAATCAATGCTTGCTTAGCTCTTTCTTCCTATCCCGCAAATTCCTACCTATTACCCTCCTATTCATCAAATCAAATTTAGATATTTTTCTAACTTACTATCTAAATTTTAATACTCACCCACCACTCTATCCCAAATGATTCGAAAACAAGCACGTCATAACGGGAAAAAGTACAATTATTTTTACCTTCACTAAAGGCATGATACTTGCTAATGTATTAGCATTCGATATTAACAACTATATTCGACTCCCTACCGATAAACGAACTAAACAATTGCTTTTAGATTCCTTTAAGGGAATGTTGGTATCAAAAAAAAACACCTTTTTCAGTGCATAAACAAAACAAAATGTTACATGTTTTTTACAATTTCGTAACATTTTTATTAAAACTAACAAAAAAGGAAAAACAATGAAACTGAATGGTATCGTAAAGAAAACTCTTGTTGTCGGAGCTCTTACCTGGGGAGTTATTCCTTGTTCCAATGGATTTATCAACAACGCACAAGCTAACGAAGCACCAACCTATAGCATGGGCGGTGTTATAGAAGTTGACCTCACTTCAGGCAGCGACTATGACGGAACAAACAGCAGCGACATAACCCTCTCTACCATGGAGCTCGCCATTGAGGCTCAAGTCAACGAGTGGGTATCCGGCGAGATCGTTTTATTATGGGAAGAAGGCGACACAGAGCCCGTTGACCTTGATGGCGCTACCATCACCATCGGCAACACTGAAAAAGCACCTCTTTACTTAACCGCAGGTCTCATGACCGTACCTTTCGGTGTCTACGAAACAAACATGATCAGCGACCCCGCCACTCTTGAAATGGGAGAGACCGGTGACTCTGCAATTCTGGTAGGACTGGAAGCAAATGGTCTCTATGCATCAGCTTATACCTTTAACGGAGACATGGACAAAGTCGGAGATGACGACGAGATTAACGTCTTTGGTGCATCCGTTGGTTATGCCATGGAAAGTGACTCCATGAACCTTAATATTGGTGCTGACTACATCTCCAATTTAGCTAATTCTGACGGTCTGGCTGATGCTATCGGCGATGCCGACCTCCTTGATGAAATAGGTGGCATGGCTGCTCATGTTATCCTCGGACTGGGAGACTTCACCTGCATTGCTGAACATGTCAGCTCTGATGACATCATGGGTTCAAGCCCTAATGCCACCCATCTGGAAGCAGCACTTACCACAGAAATGATTGGCAACGAAACCGTGCTGGCAGCTACCTACCAAATCACCAGCGAAGCAGCGGTACTCGGCTTACCGGAAACTCGTTACGGCGTTGCTGTAAGCATGGGCATAATGGATAACACCTCTGTAACAGTTGAATATATCAACAATGAAGATTACGCGACAGAAGATGACGGAAGCGGCGAAAGCGCCGATCAAGCTACCGCCAAACTTGCAATAGAATTCTAAAATTTAGAGGTTTTTCGTAACCGTTCACCGGGCTGAAACAAAAAGTTCATACCATCAGCCTGAGAAGCATTTGCCAGTGCTACGGATGTGTGCAAGCAAGCCGGTTTCTATGTAAATCCAGCCTAATGGTGCGCAAACGTCGAACAGGTAGACAGTTACGTTTTTACCATAATTTTTTCTAAATAAAACGGGCATACCCTTGAGGTTTGCCCATTTTTCATTCTTATAACTTCACGGGTACCTGATCACAGGGCATATAAATAACTGATTTTATATGCCCTGTGATCAGCAACTATTTTTCTTTCAGATAATCTAGAGGTATGGATAGTATGGTGGAATGTGGATAATATATCACCGGCTCATTGAGCTCACCGCATTTCCGTTAAAAAACAGGTAGTAACAGAGTAAAGACAATATTGCCCACAAGAAAACGGCAAAAAACCGTGCAAAACAAGACTTTTTATTTTTCCAGGTACCCTTATCAGCCTAAAGCCACATCGAGAATCATCATTACCGAAAATCCTATCATTGTAGCCATTGTTACCAAATCAATATTTTCATAACTTCTCTGTGATTCCGGGATAAGCTCCTCTACCACTACAAATATCATGGCTCCGGCTGCAAAACAGAGGGCATATGGTAAAATACTTTGTAGTCTTAACACGAACAATGCGCCAAGAACTCCTGCAACTGGCTCTACCATGCCGGAAGCTTGCCCCATGAGAAAACTTTTCCAACGAGTCATTCCTTCTCTTCTAAGTGGCATTGAAACTGCAGTTCCTTCCGGAAAATTCTGTATCCCAATTCCAATAGCCAAAGCAATTGCCCCGCCAATAGTAGCGGAAGGTAAATCCGCAGCCACAGCTCCAAAAGCAACCCCGACAGCTAACCCCTCAGGTATATTATGAAGAGTTATGGCTAGCACTAAAAGAGTGCTTCGTTGCCACGAAGTCTTCACGCCTTCGCTCTTATCGTCACTTAAGCCGGGATGAAGATGAGGTAGAAAAGTATCGGTCAACCTCATGAAGATTCCCCCCCCCATAAATCCAATAACTGCGGTCAACCAGGGTATAAACCCTAACTGTTCAGCCATCTCTATACCTGGAGCGAGAAGTGACCAAAAACTTGCAGCAATCATGACGCCTGCTGCAAAGCCAAGCATTGAATCCATTAACTTCCGATTAATGGATTTGGTTACAAATACCAGCGCCGCCCCGGCGGCTGTGAGCCCCCAAGTAAAAAGTGTAGCCATTAACGCTTGAGTAACTGGACTAAATTGTAATAAAAAATCAGTCACCTTTCACCTCTCAACAATATTTTTTCGCCATAATCTTATAATAACTTCTTAATATTAAACATTAAAGAACAGATACACGAGGAAAAGTTACCTACAACAATACCCTTAGTCCTTGCTGTTGAATATTTTCAAAACAATCATCAAACATATTTCATTTATCAAAAAATAACTTTACAAACAGCAACCTATACACCTAACACTTTAGCACGTTAGCGATCCCGACCAAAGAAAAAATATATAGATTCGACACTTCCATAAATGCACCAAACAAGAAAGATACAAATTTCATTCTAAGTCGTTCTGATTTAGGGGAAAACCATAAAAATTGGATTACTCATATATATTTATGTCCCTAGTCACAAGATTTGAAGCTTACTGATTTAATGACTACTTATTCTTAAAATCTTAACCAGATACAGAACGCGAATTAATGGTAAACAAACATCAATCATACAAATTTCCCATTATGTTTTAGGAACTTTGATAATTGGCCCTAATTAATCTTCCGTTAATCTTTCTTTTGTTAGAGTTAACACAAATGCAACAAACCTAATGAGTGAACACATCACCTCATTTTCACACGGTAGTCAGTAAACAACAAAACAAGGGAAAACATCATGAAAAAAACATTATTCTTATGGGCTATCATTGTATTAACATTATCATCACTTCACAGTACATCAATTGCAGACGAACACGATCGATCCGGTGAAGACAGGGACGACTACGACTCTAAACTATACGGTGTGATAGAAGCCATACCCGATAATGGTTATGAAGGTACTTGGATTGTAAACGGCAGGAAGGTGTATGTTAGCAGCAACACATCAATTCGAGAAAAAAATGGTAGCCCTGCCAAAGGTGTCTTCGTCAAGGTCAAAGGACAACAATCAGGTGATACCTTTACCGCTTATCGTATTGAGGTTGAAAATCGGGAAAAATACCATTCCAACCTAACACACGCAAAAATTTACGGTACTGTTAAAAAAATGCCAATTAAGGGAGTTATTGGCACCTGGCAAATAGACGACAGAGAAATACAAGTAACCAAAGACACAAGGGTAAAAGAAAAATACGGGCCTGCCTCAATGGGATCTTATGTTGAGATAGAAGGTAATTATTCCGACAAAAACTTTACGGCATACGAAATAGAAGTAAAAAGAATCAATTCCCGCACAACCCAAAAAAGCTATAACAACATATTTACCGGCAAAATAGAAAGAATGCCCCAAGGCAAATATGACGGCCTTTGGATGGTATCTGGCCATGAAGTAAAAGTAAATAACAAAACATTAATTGATGAAACAGCTGGTGAAGCCTCTCCCGGTAGTGAAGTAAGAGTAAGGGGAATACGTTCGGGAAACACGGTCAACGCCTTCGAGATTAAAATTACATCCGCCCTATAATAAAAATGAATTACCCATGGAACTCTTATGCACATCTCTAAACCTAACTCTCTCATCGAAACAAGAAACACCGACAACTTTATCCGTGTTTGGCATCTTGTAATTATCATTCTCTGTCTTGTCGCTTGGCTTACCGGGGACATGGCAAACGACTATAAAAAAATTGAATATTCTGGGTTTATATATCACGGTCTAGCAGGAATGGCCTTCACCTTTGCTCTATCGCTATACATCGGTTATGGAATAGTTGGGCCCAAGCCCTTACGCTTCACCCAATGGTTCCCTTTTACCAATGAGCGGATGCAAAAAACAAAAGCTGATTTGGTTGACCTAATCCGGTTCAAACTACCTGAACATGAAAGACGACAAGGTGTTGCAGGATTGGTTCAATATTTAGGTATGGTGGTTTTCTTTTGGATCGCTATCACCGGCACGTTATTGTATGTATTTATCGAACCTGGGAGTAAAACAAAAGGACTTCTACATGGAGTAAAAGAGGCCCATGAAATAGGAGAAATCCTTATTCCACTCTATCTGGGTCTCCACATAGGGGCTGTAATCGCACACTCACTTACCGGCAATAATGTTTGGCGAGATATCTTTTTTGCTAAAAAAGACCTATAGCCAAACAAGCACCTAAAGATATCATATGAAAATTCTTATCGTGGAAGACGAGCAGAGGTTGGCCACCCTTCTGAAAAAAGGTTTTGAGGAAAACTCCTTTGTTGTCGACCTCTGCTTTGACGGTGAAGAGGGTCTCTACATGGTGGAGACCTTCCCTTATGATGCCGTTATCCTAGATGTTATGATTCCCAAAATTGATGGTTTTACCCTTCTCCGCACCCTACGTGAAAAACAAATCAATGTGCCGATTCTCATGCTTACCGCCATGGGAGAAGTTGAAAACAGGGTAAAAGGCTTGACCAGTGGAGCGGATGACTACTTGCCAAAACCATTTGATTTTACGGAACTCCTTGCCAGATTAACGGCTATTATCAGAAGAAACAAAGGAGGGGCGACCTCACTTCTTCAAATTGCAGATCTGCAACTCGACATTAACTCCAAAACCGTTACACGAGGCGGAACTCAAATACTACTCTCAGCCAAAGAATACGCAATTCTAGAATATATGGCCTTAAACAAGAATAGAGTTATCAGCAGAACGGAATTCTCCGAACATGTCTATGACATGAATTTTGACCTCGACTCCAATATTATCGACGTCTATATAAACCGTCTAAGAAATAAGCTCGACAAAAAACAAACACAGAAATTAATTCATACCCAACGTGGTTCAGGATATATTCTAAAGGAAACAGAATGATTTTCCTTAAATCCATAAAGGGTAGGCTGTTCCTTTGGTTCTTTCTCTCCATTACAATCATTTTTTTAGTCCTTGGTTTTTGCCTCCACAATAAATTCACAATGGTGGTCCTTGACTCAGTAGACAGAACGCTTCATTCAAAACTGCAGCTCGTCAAGGGACTGATGCATGACGACGGCAACGATATAGAATTCGAAATAGATGAAATCGTACAGGGTGAATATGTTATCCCACGTTCCGGCCATTATTATCAGATATTTGTAGATGGAGAAATAGCTATTGCCTCCGATTCTCTAGTGGATGAAA
>JAOTSI010000074.1 GCA_029865005.1 Desulfobulbaceae bacterium | reverse complement strand
AGAGCAGATCCAAAGGTTAAACTTGTAGGGGCTACATGTCTAATGTCATTTATCTCGGTGAGTCATAATCTTACCGTGATATTGGTAGGGTTATTTATTGGTATATTGTATGTTTTGATGGCTGGGTTGAAATTAAGTGAGGTTTTTAAGCACTTGATGGTTGTAAATATATTTATGCTTTTTTTATGGTTTTTTTTACCTTTTTTTGGGGAGGGGAAAGTTCTGTATTCCATTGGATATCTAAAGGTTTATGAAAAAGGGGTAGAGCTGCCACTTTTTATTACCTTAAAGGCTAACGGTGTTAGTTTGTTGATTATCTCACTTCTTTCTACAACCTCTGTTCAAAGGATTGGTAATGGTTTGCGACAATTTGGTGTCTCAGTTAAGTTCACGGTGTTGTTGTTGACAACATTTCGGTATCTTAGCGTAATTATGCAAGAGTATGCACGGTTACAGCGAGCCGTAAGGCTACGCTGTTTTACAGCCAAACTCAGCTTGCACACCTATCGAACCTATGCCTATTTGATAGCTATGACCTTTGTTCGTAGTTATGAGCAGGGCAACCGGGTGAATAACGCCATGGTGATGAGGGGATTTAAGGGGACGTTCCCTGTTATTGATTCCCCATCCAGAAAATCGGATTACGCACTAGGGTTATTGTTGATGTTTAGTTTTACGATTATTGTCTCTGTTGGTATTTATTTATGATATATGTTTAAAGGCTTTTTTTTAATTTTGTAGCTCAGCTGTTTGGCATTTGTTCACGTTGATTTTTGATGTTGTTTTTGAGCATATCGGACAGCTTTGCATTCGTAGGGGTCTCTCCAGATGCCCTGCATTTAATAGTTCCATGTCAGAGAAAATATCCGATGTTGAACCGTCTCCCAGTACTTTCCCATCATGGATGATAATCGTACGGTCGCAGAGATCCGTTACCATGTCTAAGTCGTGGGTCGCTATTATTTTTGTATGTTCAAAACCATGTAGTAAATTAATCAGTTGTCTACGTGATCTAGGGTCTAAACCAGCGGTCGGTTCATCCATAACAAGAATTGATGGATTCATTGACAGGACTGAGGCAATGGCTGCTCTTTTCTTCTGTCCTCCTGAGAGTTTATACGGGGGACGGTTCTTTAAATGTTCAACATCCACTTTTTTAAGAGCAGCTATAACTCTGCTATTTACCTCTTCAGATGGCAAACCCAAATTCAGAGGGCCGAAAGCCACATCATCATAAACCTTTGACATAAAAAGTTGATCGTCAGAGTCTTGAAAGACCATTCCCACTGTCTTCCGGACATCCTTTAGGGTGTCTTTGTTGAGAGGAAGGTCGCCTATGCGAACCGTGCCCTCGGAAGGTGAGAGGTACCCGTTGAGATGGAGTAACAGAGTGGATTTTCCAGCTCCGTTTGCACCTACAAGGGCTACAGATTCACCATGATTGATCCGAAAAGAGATTGATTGCAAGGCGGCGGTGCCGTCAGGGTAGGTAAAACGCAGGTTCTTTACTTCTACGATATGATGACTCATTAAAATAACCTAATAAATAGTGTTCCTGCAAATTGCGGGAGGTTGACGAGGCGAAATATAACCACAAGTGAGCAGGTGGTGATGGTGAATATGTAATCTGATCGATTAAATTTGTCGGTGTTCAAGGAACGAATCTCTCCATCAAATCCCCTGCAAAGCATGGCCATATGGATGCGATTGGCACGGTCAAGGGTGCGGAGTAAAAGGTTTCCGGCAAGGTGTTTGTAAACCCTAAGGTGTATCTTACGTCCAAATGAACGTAAGTTGTGAGAGCGAATCATTCTTGTACCTTCTTCCAGTAAAACAAAAATGTATCTATAAAGAAAGAGTAGTTGGATGGTGAATACTTTTGGTACACCCAGTTGCTCCAATGCCCTACATACTTGAGGAAATCCGGTGCTGGCTATTAGTACTAAAGCTGCGGTAACTGTTAGGCAGAAACGGAGTATAATTGAAAGAAAAGAAACCCATCCACCGGAAATAGTGAAGTGACCAAGTTTGCAGAGTGGAGCTTGATCAAAAAATGGGTTGAAAATAGCGACGAATAACACAAAGGGTGAAACTAATATAAGCTTATGTAAGAAGAAACTAAAGGGAAAATCGGCTAAGGCTATAAGTATGATCGGCATCAAGGTAAATGGAACCAGTCCTGCAATTTCGTATTTGTTGGTTGATACAACCATAATTATAAAAAGTATTGTGGTTAGTACTTTAGATCGTGCATCCAGTTTATGAATAATGGAGTTATGGTCCGCCATTCTATCCAGGCAGCCTATATCACAAATACCGTTTTCGATGTTGGCCATGGGTTTAGTCCGTTCTTACTGCTTTTGCAAAAGGTTACGAGTCTTGCTTGTTTCACCCTGCTTAGGTGACCTTTTGTTGTATATTTTGTAATGATATTAGTGGGCATGCTTGTCCAAAAAATTCAACTTTGTTGGGCAAGCATGCTTTTACGGGGTGCATCTCAATAAGCTGTTAGTTTATTGTTTCTTCTAGCTCAAGTGTTACAGTGAGTGCAAGGGTGATCATCAAGAATTTTTTTTGATTTCTTGGATCACTGGCTAAAAAAAATGATATTAAAACAGGTTAATGTGTGACCTTTTTTTAAGCGAGTTGATTGTTTTTGTTTTTCAATGCGTAGCCAAATGCACCAGCAAGAAGGAGGGTTAATATTCCACCTACTAATCCTGATATTGAGGTTCCTATGTTGGCTTGTCCCCATGTGCTTTCTTCTTCTGCTATTTCAATTCCTTCGTGGGCAGCTGCTGATTCTTCTGCCGGTTCTGATTTTAAATCGTAGTCAGGTAGGAAAGCTGTAGATTCTTGGACTGAGGCGAGGGTGTGATGGATTCCGTCTTCAGTGCCTTCTATTTCCTCGCTTCCGGTTACTTTCATTATTGACCATTCCAGGCCGTCAGGATGTTCGGATGCAAACCACGCAAAAAGTCCGCCAGTGATAAGAGTTGCTGCGACAAGGCCTGCTAGCACCTGTTTGATTGATAGTTCACCAAGAAGACGATTTTCACCTGTGACCTCAAGAATTTCAGGTCGAGCATTCCAGATAAATGCTACAACACCAGCGGTAACTAACCCTTCAACGAGGCCGATACCCAAATGTATTGGTTGCATCATAATAATGAAAGACCCAAATGGTAAGGAGCTGATACCTGAGAAAACTGTTTCTAATACGACGCTGAATGCTCCTAGTTGTAGGCCTACAATAGCAGCAAATACTGCAGCTGTGGCCATGCTTGTGGTGGTGAGGTTTTTACCCGCTATCTTTTTGTATATGAAAGGGTATGCAATAAAGCATGGGAAAATGCCAAGATTGAAAATGTTGCAGCCTAATGCGAGTAAACCACCGTCAGCAAAAAATAATGCCTGAATTATTAAAACAGAAGCTATTGTGAGGTAGGCAGCATGAGGGCCTAGTATTATAGCAAGTAAAAGCCCTCCACCAATATGACCGCTTGATCCAGTTCCTGGAATGGTAAAGTTTATCATTTGGCTGCAAAGATAAATGCTCCCATGACCCCCATTAAAGGCACTTTGCTATCATCTATCTCGTTTTTTACTTTTTTGCAGGCTTGTACTAGGATAGCTCCAGATACAGCCCACATAGCACCGCCTATTGCAGGTGATAATAACGCGTCTGCCATATGCATGATTGATTCTCCCTATATTATGTTTGTTGAGGTGGTAGGTGGATTAATGACAAAGGATGCAATTGCAAATTTTTATAAACCTACAATTGTAACGGGGAGCCAAAAATTACCCACTGAATTAGATGCGATGATAAGGTAATAGCATATTGCGTGCCAATATGACGGTTGAATAAAAAATGTATTGTTCCGGAATGTTAGTGGTGAGGTGTTTGGGCGGTTGGGTAATTGTATAATAGAGTATTATCTAATTATAAAGATGTAATATGTATTTATTACATGTGGGTTGATAGCATAAGTTGATATTGAATATGTAATCTATACTGTGAAGCGTTAGTTATATTGATATTCTGAGGTGATACTGCAATTAGCTATTATCAATTATAGCTATATTGATAATATTTAAGAAGGGGATTCTTAAAATTACAAAAGTGAGTCGTTGGTATGAACTATAATATTTTTAATTTTAATATTTCTAAACTTTGGGAGTATTAATTTTTTAAAAGGTAGGAATATGTGTAGAGATGATCATAATAGCCCTTGGTATAACGAGTGTATATCCTAAATATATAGAATATTGTAGAGTTAAAGGCGATTGATAAATGATCAGCTTTAACTCTAAGCTAGCTCGCAATAAATTGTATTATTCGTGATTATGAACCTTATTAAAACATGGAATGCAGAGGTTTTTAGCAAGGAAAAGTCTGGTTTTGGTCTCCATTGTTTCTTCGCCACATTTGCTGCAGGTCACGCTTTGCAGAATTTTTGCTTTAATAGGGAGGGGGCCTGGTGCTTCTTGGATGTCAAATAGTTCATTTCGGTCCGCTTCCATCACCATTGTAATGCGTTCTTGGGTTAGCATTTTGAAACCTTGCTGTTCCTCGGGGTTGAGTCCTGAGGTCATACGTTTTTTCTGTAGGGCTAGCATATCATTAGCCATCTTTTTAAAGAACTCGGATTTTAACACAATTCGGATTCCTTTTTCATCAGAGCGTCGATAAAAAGAAAAGGCTTTTTTGCCATAATCAAGATGAATTAGGTTGCCTTTTCCGAGCGTGCAGCCAGTTAGATATTGGATGGCATCCACTCCACACATATTGGTTTCAGTAACTGCGACTATTTCTTCGTCTAAAGATCGCATGCTGAACTCAGATAAGGCCACCTCGGAAGCACGTATGCCTATGGCTAGTCCGGGGCATGAGTGGCCGTGAAATTCAATGGTTTTTTTGATTGTTTCTGCGCTAATTAGTTGGGTATCCATAGTTTATATTCCTTTGAGTGAGTATTGAGAATGTATATTTTTTTCTCGTGATTGAGTGTGAGTTCAACTTTTGGCCTTTAATTATTAACTGTAGCCTAAAATTTTGCATCCGTTCTTCGTTTGAATGTTCATGATGCAATGGTTGAAAGTGTTTTTGAATGAAGATCTTGATCGGATATATTTTGCTTAATATATAAATTTGATTGGTGTTGTTTGATATAGTCAGGCAATGGGTAATGGCATGCTAGTAATCTTTCTCCATGTAGTTTGATTTGTGGAGCCAGTTGATGGCAGTGTTCTCTTGCACGTGGACAATGCATGGAAAATGAGCAACCACTTTTAAGGGGTGTTGTTGTTTGGTTATGATCAATATAAATTTTTGCTAAACCCGCAGCGCTATCAATGAGAAATTTAGTGTAAGGATGAGCGGGAGTTCCAAAGAGTAAGGAAGCTGGGCCAATTTCAACTAGCTGGCCTTGTAGTATAACGCCTAAACGGTCGCTTATCTTTCTGGCTAGTCCGATGTCGTGGGTGATAAAAAGCATCGAAAGGCCAAGCTCTATTTGTAGTTCAAGAAGGAGCTTTACTACCTTAGCCTGGACGCTTGGATCCAGGGAGCTGGTAGGTTCATCAGCAATCAGGAACGATGGTTTTAGAGCAAGCGCTCTGGCAATGCCGACCCTTTGTAAGGACCCTTGGTTTAATTGGTGGGGGTAGTATTTTAGAAAAGCCTCTTCGGTTGGGAGGTGTACATCGGTAAGTAATTTTTTGACCAGGACTAAAAGTTCCTCTTTACTCTCGGTTATTTTATGGATTCTAAAAGGCTCTGCTATTGCTTCAAATATATTGAAACGATGGCTTAATGCACTGCTTTGATTTTGAAAGATAAATCCGATTTGTTTTGATAGTGATTTGTAATTATATTTTATCAATTCATCCATGTTTTTACCCTTAAAAATTCGTTTTCCACTGTCTGTTTTAAGGATGCCGGCGGCAATCATTGCTAAGGTGGATTTTCCTGATCCACTTTCACCTACCAAAGAAAATACTTCCCCTGCTTTAATTGTTAAATCATTTTTATGTAAAGCAACTATACCGTCATGGGATTTGCTCGCTTCCTTTAATTCAAGAATATTTACGATTCCATTTCTCAAACATCGAATATGATGATCTTGTTGTGGTATCAATTTAACTTTTTGATGTTTGCATAAAGTTAGTTCTTGAGTGCAGCGATTGTGAAAAAGACAACCGTCTATTGGTATATGATTGGTGTTATGTTCACCATGGAGTTTATTATGTGTTAAATGTCTATGTGTAGGCTGGTCATGGTTATTATGGGTAGTTCTTAAACAAAAATCGCCTTTAATGCCGCCAAGGTCTCGTGCTGTATTGGTGGCGGGGTAGGAGCGGGCGAGAGCCATGGTATATGGATGCTTTGGTGAAGTTAACAAGTGTTTGGCAGGAAGTTGTTCCATTATTTGTCCAGCATAAAGTACTGCAATGGTATTGGAGTTGTTAGCTGCGAATTCTAAATCATGGGTAATTAATAAAATAGCCTTATTTTTATGTTTGTTCTCTTCAATAACGTTGGCAACTAGAGATTTAGTAATGGCATCCAGACAGGCTGTTGGTTCATCAAGTATGATAACCTCTGGGTCAAGAATTAAGGCCATTGTCAACATAACTCGTTGTAGTTGCCCACCGCTTAATTGATGGGGAAATAGTAGGAGTTGGTCTGGTGAGAGGCCTAATTTATTTAAGGATTGTGAAGCAATTTTCAACGCTGTTGCTTTATCTATATCAGTATGGATGAGCAGTGGTTCTGTTACTTGATCAATTATCTTTTGAACGGGATTAAGATTTGCGGCCCCGTTTTGAAAAGCTAGGGCAATTTTTTTCCATCTGAATTGATTAATTGTTTCTTCATTACAGTAGTTCAGTGGGCTGTTGTCGAGAGCGATTGAACCGGAGAAGCAGGTGTTTTTAGGTAAAATTCCTAGGCAAGCGTTAGCTAATGTAGACTTGCCGGATCCAGATTCCCCTATCAAAGCGGTACATTCACCAGCTTTTATTTCCAACTTAACCTTGTCAAGGGCATGGATACAGTGGGATTTGTTTTTGTAAATAACGTTGAGGGAGGAAATTTTCATATTCATGCCAGGTTATCTCCTAAGGATTCCTTGAGTCGTGGGTCCATGACCTTTTCCAAGCTAATGGCCAAAAAGGTGGTGGCGGTAATTAGAACTGACAAACAGATAATGGGTGGCATGAGCCAATTCCACCAAATGCCCAGGTAATAATATTTGAGTGAATAGCTAATCATTATTCCAAGTGACTTTCTAGTGGGGTCAAAAAGACCTAAAAATGCCAGTGATGCTTCCATGAATACTGCAGATCGTATTTTAGACGTAAATCCGATGAGGTAAATTGGATACATCTCCGGTAGTAGATGGCGTTTGATGATATACCAGTTGCTGGCCCCCATTTGTTTAGCAGCTTTGATATGTAGGCTTTCCCTTAAAATAAGAGTATTGGCCCTTACAACTTTACTGATTGTTGGCCACATTAATAGGGCAAGAAGAAGTGCGAGGGTTATGGGGGATGGGTGGAAAAAGGAGGCGGCCAAAATGAGAATCATAATTGATGGTGTCGCCAGTAAAATATCGGCTAATCGCATAAGAAATAAATCAATTTTTCCTCCGTACCATCCAGAGGTTAAACCAATAGCAACTCCGAATATAAGGGTGGTAAACCCACTAGATAAACCGAAAAATATTGTATTGTGAATAGAGTATAAAAGCTCAGAAAAGATGTCTTGGCCGCAATCATTTGTCCCTAGAATATGCTCTATGGTGGGTGGAGATATGGGGTCAAATGACATCTCCCAAGGGTCATGGGGTGACAGGATTGGTCCTATTAAGGCAATCAAGCAGAATAGCGTAGTAAAGCTTGCGCCTATTAGAAACCAAGGATCAGAGATGAAATTAGTTCTTAGATTAATGTGCATGGGTAACTCTGGGGTCAATAATTCCGTAGAGTAATTCCAAAGATAAAATTATTGCTAATACCATGAGGGAAGAGACTAAAACCACAGCTTGAATAACTGGTAGATCACGAGCCTGGATGGCATTGAATAAGAGAGTTCCCAGGCCAGGGTAGGAGTGGATTCGTTCTACCACCAAAGCCCCGGTGACCATGAAGGATAATCGTAGGCAGAACCTTGTAACAACAGGTAAAAGTGCATTGCGTGCTGCGTGGGCGTAGCGTATCCGCAGGGCTGAGAGTCCTTTGGCTCTGGCCGTGGTAATGTAAGATTGTTTTAGCACCATAACCATGCTATTGCGGGCCATGAGAAAATTGCCTGGTAAATAAGCAAAAATTAAGCTGAGTAGAGGGAGCGCTAAGTGATGTGCGACATCTAGGAATTGCTCAATTAAAGTGTGGTTGGCATAGGCTGTTTCAGCACCTGCAGCAGGAAACCATTGATAGTGAAGAGAGAATATAGCCAATAAAATAACTCCGGTGCAGATCTCCGGTATGCCTTCCATGATAGTCATGGTTGAGACCATGGTTTTTTCAGTTTTACTGTCTCGTTGCCAGGCCGCTTCAACCCCGGTTACGAAGCCTATAAATATAGAAATAAAATTGGCACTACCCATGAGGAGTAAGGTCCAGGGAAGGGCACTAAAAAATAAGGATGAAACTGGGGTGAGGGAGGAGTAGGAAAATCCCCAGTCCAGTTTAAGTAATCTTATAATATAGTCACCGAATCCAGCATCGGTAGAGTAAAAGTTTCTTAGTTCCGCTTCTTGTTCTGCCGTGATGGTGACAAATGAATTGGAGTACATTGTGGTGACAAAATCACCAGGTAATAAGTTAGGTAGTGAGTAGCTTAAGTAGGTCATGGTCAGGGCTGCAAGGCCGTAGGCTATGATCAGGTCAAGTTGCTTTTGTTGTTTTAACTGTATTTTTAGTAGGTTGCCAAAATTAGCGATAGTATTGTCCATGATTTAGGGGGTTATTGGATGAGCGACAATTTATTTAAGGCATATGGTATGCCTGAGCCTAAACCGCCTGGTGTAAAATACCACTGGACCCCTTTTTTGGGATTATAAGCTATGTAAGAAGCTGGATAGTATAAAGAAATGGCAGGTAGTTCATCTGCATAAATTTCCTGAATTTTATATACTAGTGTTTTACGTTTTTTTGGATCCATTTCTGCAGATTGCTTTTTGAGGAGCTTGAGAAGTTTTCCGTTATCACTAAATTTGACGGAATTGGTTGATCCCGTTTTGGGGCTTATCATTCTATTGAGGATTACGGCATCTCCAAGGAGGCCTCCGTGTCCTGATATTGCTAAATCAAATTCCCATTTTTTTATTTTGCTATCCGTTGAAGTTCGCTCTTGATTAATTAGTGATACTTGGATACCGACTCGTTCCAATTGGTGTTTAATTACTTCTCCGTCCCTATCAGGTCTACTTTCGCCGGTAACGGAGATATTTGAAGCCAATAGTTCAATAGTAAGAACTGCGCCGTTTTTACCGTAAAAGCCCTTTTGGTTTTTTATATATCCTAGGGATTCTAACAATTTTTTTGTCATATCGGGGTTTGGTGCATAGGTAGGAGTGTTGGGATTATAATATTTATGATCTATGGAAAGGAGCCCGTAGGAGGCCGGAGTGCCGAATCCACGGTGAGCTTTGTTTATGATATCCTTCTGGTCGATGGCGTAAGCTAAAGCTTTTCGGAATATTTTATTGTTAAAGGGGGCTTTTCTATGATTGATCATCAGCTTTTTGTTCCAGCCGTTACCATTGTTTAGAACAGTGAACCCTTTTTTTCTAAGTGGTTTGACCATTTCAGGTTTAATGAGGGCAAAGTCTGCGGTATGGGTGTAGAGAGCCATTAGGGGGTCATCGACTTTAATATAGATAAGGCGTTGAGCTTTTACTTTTCCACGATAATATCCTTCAAAAGCTTCATAAAGATAATTACCTTTAGCCTTATCGAAATTGACAAAGAGGTAAGGACCGCATCCGATAAAACTCTTAGGATCATCGTATGTTTTAGGGTTTGTGATATCTTGCCATATGTGTTTTGGAATAATTGGTAGAACTCCGGCCACTCTGCTTATAAAAGCGGCGTAGGGCTTATCCAACTTTATTGATACTGTATTTTGATCAATTGCTTTGGCTTCAGTGATATTTGTCAGGGAGACGAACTTGTAAGGGTTTTTCAGGAAATAGTTTACTGAAAAGGCTACATCATCGGTGGTAACTGGTTTGCCGTCATGCCATTTAACCCCTTGGCGGATTTTGAAGGTATGAGTTAAAGATTTAGCATCATATTCCCATGCGGTGGCAAGGGCAGGGACAATGCCATTTGCATCTTTCCAGGTCAATGTTTCGAATACCCAGCTCATATGAAGGTATCCTGGACCGCGAGGGTAGTGGCGAAATGGGTTGGGGTACCCATTGTCTCCTTTGCTATCTGCTATGCGGATATCAGAGGCAAATACTTGATGTGATGTTCCGCCTAAACATATTATGGTCAGTAGGATGGTAAAGAGGTTTTGCCAAAATACTTTAAAAGTAAATTTGTTCATTGTAATTCCTTTATGATGATTGCTAAATTTCTTTAATATAGTAATAATTGTCGGTTCTTCTTTTCTTTTGAGGGGGATAGTAACAATTACACAGTTAAGAAGTTATGTGATTGCTATTTTGAAAGAATAAACTAAATTGCCATAACGGTAAGTGCATTATTTTTTATATTACATCTGAAATCCAATATTTTTTTTTTAATTAGGCTTTTTACTTATTAATAAGAGTAATTATGATTCCCTGATGTTAACATAGGTCATATTAGATTATAAATTAGTAAATTGTTTGAGTGCTGAGTAGCATTTATTGTGCCATTTTGTAGTTAATGTCTTAGTGTAAATGAGATATTACTTTTAACTTATTAAGTTTATATAGGTTTTATGGTGGAGGGAAGGTGTTTTTGGTAGGATGTGTCTAAAAAAGATTATATTATAGTGAGATAGTGACACTAAATTATGATATTGCAGTTCTAAGATTTAAAATGGTAGTGACAAGTGGCGGAACGTTTTTCGATAATATATTAGATGGTTAACGAAGGTATCTCTTGGCGGTCGTAATGTTGAGATTTTAAGAATATAGGAAAATATATAGAGAATATCTCATTTATAGCTGCATAAAGAGATTATCACTAGCTGGTCTAATATTAAGCAAGGTTATAGTTAGTTATGGGTACCAGCTTCTAATTTGTTTGTTCATAAACGTGATCGATCTATGGCAGGTTGTTGTTGCCTAATATATAGTATTTATTAGTACTGAAGCGGTTTGGTGAAATATGATTAGGTTAATCAGTACCGATTGTTCGAATATGTGGTACTGGTCAATGGTTAACCTTTTAATTAATTTAAGCCAATTCATCTAAATCGTAGGATGAATAGAAGGTAGCTGGATCCGCCGATGGTTCTTCTTTGGATGGAGTGATATCTGGTGCTTAAAATTATAACCATGTCTTGGTCAGAAGTATTTCCCAGCTCGTTGTCAATTATCTTGCTAACTAGCTGATGTCAGGCGGTTAGGATGGTATCGTCTATTTTGGATGGGGATCGTTGAAATGAAGTCGATCCAGTTGTAACTCAATGAGGCATGCGACAGTGAGGTCATTAACAAGACCGTCGCCCTTGGCCCATACCATGGAAGGCTATTTTCTAAAATATCAGTGAGAGATGAAAGAGTTAGGAGTTAGCCATCTCCTCGGTGGTGAAATAGGGTGCGCCTGTCGGTAGTTATGTCGGAGTTGACTACCCTTGAAAAAGGAGCAGCCCTTACAACGCTCTATAGTTTTAGTTTCTCCGCAGCATAAGCTGCAAATAACACTTTCTGATGCCATGCATTTTCTCTTTCCCTTACGTTTATTGCATAGTGTACATCTTGCCATGGTGTGCTCCTCGATATTTGGCAAAGGAGCAAGGGTTTTTTTGTCGCCAATAAGCAGTAAGATTTGGTAATTGTGGTTTTCAATTTGTATATGTTTCCCTTAATGGGTCCAGCTCAAATTTCTTTCTATCTGGTGGCGATAAGTTAGTTAGGCGATGGCCAGGGCGATTATTGCTTATTAAATCAAGCCTCGAATAAGGTACCAATAACCGTTGAGGAGGGTGTTGATCGTTTTATACCCGAGGTTAAGTAAGACGTTATTGACATCATCGCTGTAGACGAAAATATCTCCGTTACCCATAAGTTTGTTGTCGGGAAGTTTGCGTCTGGCCTGGATTTTTTTTCTATCGGATAAAATTTGCGGGAGACCTTTTACTACCAGAAACATTCCTCGAAAATAATCTACGGGGCATTTTTTCATCAGTAAGAAGCCAAAGAGGGGCAGTTCATAGAACAAAAGGGCTGGAGCGGTGAGGATTAGGGTTTTCCAGTGATACATCTCAAGGATAAAGCGCCATCTATTTGTTACCGCCGGAGCGTACCTTCCTGAAGCTCCATGACGTTTGTGAAGGACCACAGAGCGAGGAACATGGTAACAGATAAGACCGGCCATATTTAATTTATGGTTAAACTCCCCGTCATCACCCCATCCTAAAAAATACTCTTCGTTAAACCAATCCACGGCCCTGCATTTCTCGCGATTGATCAGTTGAACGCCCCAACCGATACTCATTCGAGGTTCAGCGTCAACTTCCGAGATTTTACATTCACGGTTGATGTTTGGTGATGCTCCTACGTAATGGAGAATTTGACCATCTTGGTATATCGTATCTCGATTTTCTTCATAAACGGCTCTGGTAGTACAAACAGCGGCGTCTGGCAGGGTGTTCATCGCTTTAACGGCTTCGTCGATGCAATCTTTACAGAGCATTACATCATTGTCCACGATGAGAACAAGGTCGGTTTTGGCAGCTTTAAGAGCAGCATTACGAACAATATTTAGTACAGTGGTGTTACGTCCCATGTCCACAACCCGGACGCTGGGTTGGTTCTGCCTTACCCAGTCGGGGCTTGAATCGGTGGAACCGTCGTCAACCATTATGGTCTCTGCCGGTGGGTGGTCCAGCTGTTGTATGGAAGCGAAAATATCGGGTAGGTTTTTTAAGCCATTATAGTTGAGTACGGCTATGGTGACGTCGGCGGCGCTATATTGTTTTTCCATGATTACTCTAGCTGTCAGTTTGGGGTTGTGAGGTGGTTTTGGA
>JAOTSI010000379.1 GCA_029865005.1 Desulfobulbaceae bacterium | reverse complement strand
TCCGCCAGACAATTACGTAAGATGGTAGCGTGCCGTCCTAAATGTTCTTCTATCTGAGACGCTCTTACTGGCGGATACAACGGAACAGGAACGGCCCCGCATAAGATAGCCCCCATAAAACAACAAAAGTATTCCAAACCGGTGGGTAACATAATAGCCACACTTTGACCGGGAGCCACTCCTCTTTCCCTTAAGCCAGCGGCAACAGAAACTGAACCGTGCCAAAGTTCCTCATAGGTCAACTCCCGAGGCTTCTCATTCTCATCAAGAAAAATAATATGGGTCCGAGCAGGATGACTATCGAGATGACACTGCAACACCTCAATCAATGTTTTAGCCGAGTCCACCTCAATAATTTTTTCTTCAGCATCCAAAGAGGCGTCATGCACATCTTTAATTCGCTCACTGCTTTGCAACCGGCTGTCGGCAGCAAGCACATAACGTACAAAGTCACGCGGAGTCTCACAATCTACCAGAACTCTTTCAGGCAGGTTTATGGAAAATTTTTGGCCAAGCCGAGCCAACAACTCCACCCGAGTAAGACTATCAAAGCCCAGATCCTTTTCTAGTGAGCTATCAAGGGTAATATGGGAAAAATCACCACTGCCTGAACGAACCTCCCGAGCCAACTCCCTTACCAGCTTGAGAACGGACTCAGCAGTCATATTTTGATTATGTGATAATTTTTCTTTCATATTCATATATCACCTTTTCCTGTGACTATTTTTATTTCAACGAAAAATCGTCACTTCCACGTATAAAATACAATAAACCTTCTTTATACAAATCACCTGAAATAATAAAGCCGTTGTTATGATCTCCAAAAATTTCTAAAAATTCCCCTTGCCCACCCAAAGCTTGAAATATATCCTGCCCGTGCTCAAAGGGTATTATCTCATCATCTCTACTATGAATAATTAATAGGGGACAACTTATGGAGGTGACGAGCGAAAGGGTCTCATAACGAATGTGACATAGAAATTCGTTGGGATAGATGGGATAAAAAGATGCTGCCAACTTGGGCAAGGATGTAAATGTAGACTCAAGAATACAGGCAATAGGGTTTTCCTCAACGCTCAAACGAGCCGCTACCGCCCCTCCTAAGGAACGACCAAACACCACTACCTTACTGGCAGGAACACCAAGTTCTCCAGTCAAATACTCCCACGCTGCCCCGCCATCCAAATAGGTCCCCTGTTCACTGGGAAGCCCTTCGCTCTCGCCGTACCCCCGATAATCAAAGATAAAAACACCTAAACCAAACTCATGGAAAATTTTTATGGTATCTAATCTATGGGAAATATTTCCTGCATTACCATGGCAAAAAAGAACCACTTTACCTTCTTTATCACCGGGAATAAACCAGCCCGCTAATTCAAGATCGTCAGAGGTACGAAACCGTACGTTTTGATAGTCAATATCAATTCGATCGGGAGTCGCTACAATCTCACTCATCGGATAATATATTAATCGATGCTGGTTCAAATACAAAAACGCGCCGACTACGATATATACTGCTAAAAAAATACCCAAGGCTGAAAATAATGTGGAAACAAACATCTTTCTTTGAACTTTTTTCTTTCTCATTAGGCATCACTAGCATGCATTTTGAAAAAAATATTCTTACACACACCTTATCTTATCCTTTCAGCAAAACATAAAACAATAATTTACAATCACGATATGCAGCCATTTTTCTCTTTTATCCTATTATATCACAACATACAGGTTCACGAAGTTAAATTGATATATATAATGTCCGCCCCAAACAAAATAGGCTGCTACCGTTCCAAAACAGTAGCAGCCCAATCCCCTACCCACTTAATCCCACATCTTTAAGATGTTTCGACATAAACGAGTTATCACATCTAGAAATCAAACATTTATCTTCTTCTCTTTTTAATCTCCTTTTTTATCAAGGCATCATTTACATAATATGCCTATACGCCGGTTGTCTCTCCTCTAAAAAACTTAAAATTCTTACCAGATCGGCGCCGACTATGTTTTGGAACATTTATTATTTTCCGCATCCCATAAATGCTATCAGTTAGACTTTTTGACAAACTTAGTCAAAATTACAATTCGTTGTCCACTTACCCGGCCCTCAATATGGGCGGGATTATCATCTACTAAGGTTATTCCACGGACAATAGTGCCACGCTTAGCCGTAAAATTGGCCCCCTTTACATTTAAATCTTTGATTAATGTTACCGAATCGCCAGCCTCAAGTATTGTACCGTTGCTATCAAGATGTTTAACTATATTTTCTACACTTTGCCCCTCTCCCGTTTCTTGCGCCCAAGCTAGAGTTTCATCATCTAAGTAAAGCTGGTCGAGTAAGTCCTGGGCCCAGCCTTCAACGCTCAACCTCTTAAGCATACGCCAAGCCATAACTTGAACCGACGGCACTTGACTCCACATGCTATCATTAAGACACCGCCAATGATAAACATCTACCTTTTCCGGTTGTTCTATTTGTTCACGACAAGTTTCACATACAAAAACACACTCATCAGCGCTACCATTCGAGTTAGGAGGTATTTCATACACCCCCAATCCCTCTATTGATCCACACAATTCACATTTAGACTCACTACGTGCATATAATTCTTTTTCAGTACTCATTATATTTGTTCCTATAAAATTAGATATTTTTATTATATTAAAATATTAAGAATTATCTTACATTCCAAGACAACACATATATTCCAAACTCATATTGAGACATCGTACTCTTACTGAGCACATTACGTCTTAACCTCTGGTTCTTCGGTATTTCGTATGGATGAATTCTATTACGCCATCCTCTACCAAAAGAGGTTACAGAATAATTGCAGCCTTACTGAATCTTCCCCTCAACACTACTTCCAAAAACAGTTAAGATAATAAAATCTTACAGGATATTTAACAACAAGCACATCATCTTCATGCGATAAACACTGCCTGCATAGATAGGGCTAAACCGTGCAGCAACAAACACTTAAGCCTTAACCACCTGTGATACCATTACAATCTTGTGGAGTATTCCGGCTGCGGAAAAAAATAAAGGTCCTAAAATCGGAGTCTGCGCTTACCTGCACAGGATCTTTCGTCGTTTTCTTTATCAAAGCAATAGTTACAATATATTACTATACGCTTATTACCTTGATAAAGAAGACGACGAAAAAGACAAGCAAGATGTGATCTTTTATTTTTTCCGCAACCCATATATCCAGGTATTCATGAATTACTAAAAAAGTGATGTAACTCCGAACAAGCAATACTAATTTATTAATGCCAACAATTAAATTTTAACCTTTCGTATCGGACATACAAAAAACCAGCACTAAAAAATATGAATTAACCAACTGCTATTTATTGGAAAATATTTTTTTAACAAATCCACCAATAGCCAAAGGGATTACAATTAAAAACTTTTTGAAGGCCAGCAAAAAAGCACCAAGTTTCGCTAAAAGACCAACCTTGCTCGCAACGGTACCAGCAACGAGAGCACCTATTCCATATGCCGCCACTTTATCAATTTTCGGATCAAAATCAGCATATTTATTACCTGAATTAAACTCAGTCATAGCCAATAAGGTAGGAATTTGAGCATCAATATCCTGAAGCTGGTCCATAACCGAAACAATGTTTATCAACAAGACCCCTTTTCTTCCAAGTACCCTTATATTATAGTTTAAAGTATTAACCTCGGAGTCACCGAATTTTAATTCTTTAGCCCAATACAACTTATGACTCTCTTTTTCATAATAGGGTGTGGCAGCCCAACCCACAAATTCTATGGGGCCATATCCTGCCTCAGCCCGTTGCTTATTGCTTTCCGCTGAACTTTCCTGAATCTCCTTTTTCATCTCCTCGTAATCTATATCTTCAGCCTCCTCATCGGACACATAGCCCTCTTCTTCATAGCTAATAATCGCAGCCCATCCGTTTTGGGTAAACAAACCTGCCTCTTGCGGCACAACCATCCCCAATGTTTTATTACCGGGAGGATTACCCCATGCATCGACCAAAACTCTTTCCGTATCTTCAGGTGATAAGTAGCTAAAGTCCTCAGGTAAATTCAACGTAACAAGATTATTCTCCAGAGTAATATTTCCATGTTGAAAAGTAAGGGAAGCCAAAAAATCCTCTATAGTCATCCCCTCTCCGCCATCCTGCTCACCATAAACAGGAAGTGAACATGCCAAGAACAACACCAAAACTGCCAAAATCCATCGCCACGTCTTCATCCAATACCCCTTATCCTTTTATTTTCATAAAGTTAAAGTATATTTACTAGTACCAGTAACACATACAACCGCCCAGAAATCGTGATTTTCAAGCCAAATGAGAAAATAACCACGAAGCCAACAGTTTCACGATGAAACATTTAGCAGATAACTTATCAATACACTACTAAATTCAAGATGTTACCAGGACTGATATTTATTATC
>JAOTSI010000073.1 GCA_029865005.1 Desulfobulbaceae bacterium | reverse complement strand
ATTGATTTCCTTTATCCTAAACTGGCTTCTTTGCCTTCGCCATCTCTTATGAAAGGCATGGACGAGGCTGTGGGACTTGTGATTACAGCTTTTAAGCAAAAAAAGGATATCGTTATTCATGGAGATTATGATGTTGACGGTATCAGTTCCACCGCCTTACTCTCCAGTTTTTTGCATCATCTTGATATAGAGCCGATTTGCTATATTCCCGATCGATTGAGTGAAGGGTATGGGTTGAGTGGAGAAACGGTACGTCGACTTGCTCAGCAGGTGTCAATGCCTGGTTTACTCATTACGGTCGATTGTGGTATTACTGCAGTAGAGGAAGTTGAACTGGCCCACCAGCTTGGTTTTAATGTAATTATTACCGATCATCATGAGCCGTTGGGTGAACTGCCAGCTGCAGATGCCATACTTAATCCTAAAAATCCTGAATGTTCATTTCCTTATCGCTCTCTGGCTGGAGTGGGAGTGGTCTTTTATTTGATTATGGGGATCAGGGCTAGGTTGGTGGAAGAGGGATTTTGGACCAAAAAAACTTCTCCAAATCTCAAGCAGTTTTTAGATCTGGTCGCTTTGGGTACTGTGGCAGATGTTATGCAGCTTACTGGAGTTAATAGGGTTTTAGTACGGGCAGGACTTGATGTACTTTCAGAGCGGGTTCGTCCTGGTGTTTGGGCCTTGTGTGAGAGGGCATCTATTATGCAAGGGAGGATAACAGGGGAAGATATTTCATATCGTCTTGCACCTCGGCTTAACGCTGCTGGCAGAGTGGATGATCCCATGCTTTCTTTTGATCTGCTCACTTGTAAAGATACCAATAGGGCTATGGAGCTGGCTAGACGGCTTGATGAGGTGAATCGCAAGCGTAGAAGCTTAGAATCTGCAGCGACGGAGCAGGCTATGGGGCAGGCTCGAGAACAGGTGAAAGAGGGGAGTGGTGGATTAGTTGTTTATGGACCGTGGCATCCCGGAGTCGTCGGGATAGTGGCGTCTAGAATAGTAGATAGATTTTCCCTTCCGGTTATTGTTTTTACCGATGATACAACAGGATGCGAACAAAACTTAAAGGGTTCTGGTAGGTCGGTGAAAGGGGTAAATCTTTTTGAAACCCTTGGTGAGTGTACCGAGTTTACCCTTCAGCACGGAGGACATGCCATGGCTGCAGGTTTGACTTTGGAGAAGACTGAGTTGAAACGCTTTTCCAGGCTGTTTGACAAGCTAATTGTAAAAAAAATGTCTTCGTTTTCAAGTAATGATTCGGATATATATGTTGATTATTATGTGCATGAAGGTGAAGTTTTTGAGGATAAATTCATTAAATCTTATGATCAATTAGGGCCTTTTGGTGAGGGGAATCCAGAGCCGGTTTTTATTGCTTCAAATTTGGATATAGTAAGTATTAATAGAGTTAAGAGTCATCTCTCTTTTAAGGTCAAGCATAATGGATCGCTTTTTCATGGGATATGGTTTGGGATGGGAGATCATGCAGTAAAGCTTGAAACGTCACCGCATCTCTTATTCACCATGCGCAGTAACTTTTTCCGTGGGGAGCCGCAATGGGAGATCCGAGCCTTAGCTGTAATTCCCTGATTGTATGTGGTCATTACCCTCGTAGAAGAGCTATATAGTGTCAGTGGCAATTGTATAAATTTGAGGCGCCAGGTGTCCAGGTGCAAGTTCTCTGTTTATTAAATCTGTTAGCTAAAAAGCCTGTGATCAGGTATTCCCTGATTTAGTACTTACTATGTAGATACAAGCCATTTTGTTAATATCCCCATGGTGAATAAAATTTCCTTTGTCGTTCAAAGGATTCAGCTAAAAGCGCTACTAATAATTTACCGTGAAACCATGCATGAAATGATTTTTCATCTCCTTTGGGCAAATGGCTCAAGCCTAAAAGTGAATTTAGTTGACGAAGTGCTTGTCCGGTGGTCCATCTAATTCGATAGGCCTCTAGCACGTCAATGGCGGGGATGGATTCAGGTAGAGTGGTTATGACTGCAAAAGTGTCATTGATTGGAGCAGATTTATTGTAACCCCATAAATTATTTTGTTCTAGTGACGGAAGTTTATCAGGATTACGGATAATACAAATTCTCACCATTAATTCAGACTTGCTTGCTTTATTCAGCAGGGTAAAGTTTTCATCTATATAGTCACCGTAAGGAATTTCACCTATTTTTTTTGTTAAATAGTCTGTCTTGGTTTTGCCAATTAGGTCAACTAATGGTTTACTATATTGAAAGATACAATGAGCCCCACTTTGCATATATGAAAATAAGGTTTGGGTGCTGAATAAATCGTAATCTCCGATAAGGAGGTCATTGGGGACGGTTAAAAATAATGCGTTCTTATTAATTTCTTCCGGTCTGGAAATTATGAACTGCTCGCTTTCCAGGTCTATAATTTTCAAGCAATGATGCAGCTGCCATGTTGAACCAGTGTTTCCTGGTTCGCGAATGGTAAAAGTGGCTATGCTTTTTAGAGTAAATTTCACAAGAGAAGGGGGAGGGGAAGGATGGCAATTTGCCTTTGCCATGACTTTCCGTGCCATCCAGTTTAGCCATCTCGAAGAAAGTTTTAATCTTTTTAGTAGTGCTACGTCAGAAACCGATACTAATCCTCTGGATCCTCCTTTGGTAACTGTCTCCCGCATGGAATATCCTTCCCCTAAGTGAATAAGTAAAAGGCGAAGCAGGTCTTCGGCTTTGGCGAATTTTCTTTGCCTGGTAAGGGCGCCGAGATCTCGAGCACCTTCCCTCCATCCCTGAGGTAAAAACCGGACAACTAGGTCCCAATCTGAAAAATAATCACTATGGCTCATCTGGTTAAACCTCTAACTCTCTGTTGTTGTAATGTTTTATTGTTAAGTTAGTGCTCATGTGTCAGGCACAAAATGAAAAGCATGGCCTTCTATCTTTAAGTTAGCACTTAAAGATAGAAGGCGCAATTCTAAATAATTAAAGTTAGCTCTTTGCTAACCTGCCAATTTAATAATGGATTATCGTTATTCTTTCCCTCGCGTCGTAGTGTTTAATTATTGGTGTCATATTGGAGGTGGATTAGTTCGCATTCCGTCTTCTTTGCCAGAGAATTGTAAATGGATATAGAGACCATGTTTGTATGCGGTTTACTTAATAAGTAATAACGGAGTGGGGCCTTGCTGTCTTAAGGGAATAGATATTTGTTTGTAGATAGTTGTTGATTTCTGACGGCTGTTTAGGATACAAAATCATTAACTTATGAAGATGTTATTGTTTTGCGAAACGCTATATTTGTTGGAATCTGAAGGACGTCCCTTGTGGCTGCCGGAATAACCCGAAATTACACATTTTAAGCCTTGAATCAGCATTAAGTGAGCACCAGTGAGTGGTTATTTAGTTGTGGCTTTAGGGGAAGATAATATGTCGTAAGTTTTCATAGGCACATCATCCTCTTTTAGTTACCCATCCCCTGCTCGCATGAGTGGGCCGATTAGGGATAACAATTTTAATCTTAGGTAACTATGGTCACCTGTTTTCTTTTCGTATATTTAGAGCGTTGTTATTTTTGTGACAGTAATACGGTATTTGCTACTGCTTGCCTCTTTATGTAGCTATTTTTCTTGATAAAAGAGATATGGTTAATCTTGTTTTCGTTATGTTTTTTTGAGCATGGTGCGTGAAATTTTGCATTATTATATTGAATAATCTCAATCTTAACCTTAACTGTTAATGTTAAAACCCTGCATTTTCGTGTATATTTCTTCATTATATACAGGTAGAGACCAGGTAGTCTGAAATTCGGTGTGTTGTGACTTTGAGGGGGGGGGTAAGATATTTGTTTGGTATATTAAGAAAAAACGATATCTTCAGGCGTAAGTGTCTTGTGGTGTAATGTGTGTGTTTTTGTTCGCAATTATGAAAGTGAAAAATTATTGATTGCGGGTAATATGCCCAGCGCTTGGTATCTGGTCACATGGTGCGTAAATAGTTGATTTTATAGGGTGCGTGTTCGTAAGGGGTCACAGGTGTCTCAGGTTTATGCAGTTGCTGCTGCTCGCTATAGCCTTTCTGTACTGGCAATCGCTTGAAGATGATATGCCTGCGACCACTCACGGTATTTGTTCAATCAGTTTGCTTTGGCTTCGCCTTAGTCGATCTTTTGGATATGCTATGTTTTTAGTTTGACAGTTATGTTACCAGTAATTTTTTTAGTCAACTATTAGTTGACTAAAAAAATCGACCAGTAGGCAGTTTTTATTACCCTCGGATCAATCTCCCTACCAATTCAGTTTATCAATTTCGTATATTTATAATTAGATGTCATTTGCTTTCTGGTTAGAGATCATCTTTAATGAGATTAATAGTCATTGTCTTGAAATTGGTTGTGCTTATAAATGCAAATTGCGAAAAAATATGACTCATATATTTGCACATTGCCTTAAAAATACTACCTTTTTTCTGTGAAGACAACAGTTACATACAAATAATATTCGCCTATTGTCTTGATTAAGAAGATGGCTAAAAATTCTGCACAATTTCGGGACATTTATTGTTTTCAGCTGCTTTAAGTGTATGAATAATTGATGATTATAGGAGGTTAAAAATGATCAGAATTTACATTGTGTATTTTAGTGGTTTTGGCCACACAAAAGTTCAAGCCGAAGCGGTTCAGCGCGGAGCTGCTTCTGTAAATGGAACAGAAACGGTGCTGCTAACAACGGATCAGGCGACGGAGCGCTTAGATGAGCTTGATGATGCAGATGCTATTATTTTCGGCACCCCTACATATATGGGGAATATTTCTGCTGAAATGAAAAAATTTATGGAGGTTGGGGCTAAAAAATGGTTCACCTTGGCCTGGAAAGATAAAATTGCTGGAGCGTTCACCAATTCCAGTTCTTTTTCTGGTGATAAATTAAATACCCTTATGGGTTTAGTGATTAACGCCATGCAACATGGTATGATTTATGTCGGGACCGGGATGTTTCCTGCCGCAAATTTACCAAATACTATGAATAGTGTTGAAGGTCCCGGTCACGAAGCTCATAATCGGGTTGGATCATTTATCGGGCCAATGGCGGCAAGTTTTCAGGTCGATGCTGCTCAAGCTCCACCTGTTGGTGATCGAGAAACAGCGGAATTGTATGGGGCCAGAGTGGCTGAAATAACCCTTCAATTTGCAAGAGGACGACAATAAATGTTTTTTATGGTTTAAAGTTTTGCCGGTGTCCTTTAAGTAGTGGCTCGATAACATGGTGTTATACGAATATATGTCTATCCGTTTGATGCCATTTGTCTTGGAGGTTGGCGCAGTCTCCATTCCATAGTTTTAATCTTTTCTTTGATTTTTGCTTTGAGTTGAGGCGGGTTTGTATAATAAATAATCTGTTTATCTCCAAGGTCAAGTTTCAATGAACTTCCTTTTTTCGCAATATAGATAACAATCTTGCCTAATGCGTGTCCATATCCGGCATTATAATATACTTGCGGCTTATTATTGGTAAGGTCTGCAATGATTAAATGAGCCGATTTTATATTATCGAGTATATCTTCAGATACTTTTTCCATTTCTGCCCAGCCGTTAGAAGTCTTAGTGTGGATATTCATTTCGTTTAAAGCTTCTACTATAAAATCGCGAGTTTTATCCTGGGTTGAATCTTTTAGGTTAAGGGCCATGGCGATAAATGCGGTTACCTTAGGCTCATTGGCAGATTGTTTCGGTTTGTTTTCAACTTTTGGGGTTGGGTTTATTTTTTCTTCTAATCGTGCAATTGCTTCATCTATTTTATCGGTGAAGGTTTTAAGACGAATGGTGCTTCTGGTTTTATTTTCCGTCGCCAAATCCATGAGATCGAATCGAAGAATAGGGCCGCCCATGTTTTTTTGAGGGTATTGGTTTAATACACAGCTTACTTCACAACGGGAAATTATCTTGTGAGCTGTTCCCTTCATTTTGTCGATTTCTTTTTTTAATTTCTGGAACTCCGGTTTTTTTAGAGCTTCTTTTAATTCTTTTTGCTGTTGTAGAGATTTTTTTATTAATTCAACATCTTTACCCTCGATGTAGGTAAAAAACTCTGGTGGTGAACATCCCATAAAAAGGTACTTGGTAATTTTTTCTCGAAATTGCTTTAAATATTTAATCTCTTCTTTTTCTTTCATAGTATCCTTATATTATGATCTGGGTAAAATGTTACCATAATGTAACTCAAGTAAGGGGTATTATCAAGTTGAAGATTAGATGAAATCAATTGCCCCGTAAGGTTTATGGGTTTAATAATATTTATCATTATTCGCTTACGCCATAGCTGAAGTATAAGGTTCGCGGTAACCGTTAACCGGGTTATAAAAAAGAGTTGCATAACATCGGACTGTTAAGCGTTTACCAGTACTGCGCATGTGTACAAGCAGGCCGGTGAGCTATGTTAATCCTATGTGAATCAGGTCTGATCGCGCGCAGGCGTAGTGCTGGTGAACGCGTACGGGTCGCGTAACATATTAAATATCCTATCCCAAAATAACGCAGGATTATAAGATGTTTTTTAAGGAGAGGCAACGTGCCTAGTCATCTTGGTTGTGTCTAGGTGATATAATATACTGCATAAATCTAAGGCACCTGTGATCACTTACTATCTCACGGTGTATTAAATCAGTTAGTTATAAACCTTGTGACCAGGTACAAAAGACAACCTATATGGGATAATTATTTTTTTACGGGACTCTAAATATTTGAAAAACCTTATCTTGATATTTCCATTGGTTGCTGCTATCTTAAAGAGATGCTATGAGCATTGAATTTCTCAGGCCATATTTCCATAAGAGGCCCTTAATAACAGTATAACATTTTGCATTAATATGAAATACTTACGATTGAATTTTATTTTTATTTTCACATTATTTCTTATCACCTTTCTTTTTCAGCCTATTGACGTTTTTGCAAAAATGGTCAGTATTGTTAAAGAGAACATTAATATGCGTTCCGGACCTGGTACTAAATATCAGGTGAAGTGGAAATTAGGAAAAGGGTATCCTTTAATAATTGTATCCCAAAAAGGGAAATGGCTTAACGTTAAGGATTTTGAAGGTGATACTGGTTGGGTATATCGTACGCTTACTGATACTACACCTCATTTAGTGGTCAAAAGAAAAAAGGTTAACGTGAGAAGTGGTCCTGGAGAAAAATATGGCATAATTAGTGAGGCTAAATATGGTGTCGTTTTTGAAACATTGAAAAAGAAAGGTGGATTTACAGGTTGGGTGGAAGTAAAGCATGAAAAAACAGGTATTACCGGCTGGATTCGTCGAGACTTATTATGGGGCTGGTAAGTAGTCAATAATCTTCACTTCTTGATTGAGAATAAAAAAATAAATAATAGGCTAATAATTCACCTTAAAATATAAATTATTAAAAATTGACTTTACTTTCTGCAGCGTACTGATATATCTTGGCACTCCGAATTAGCTGTTACCATAATTTTAAATCGACGAACTCTTCGTATATTAATATAAAGTATCGCGTGGTTAACACCTTTTATTAGAACAAATATCGTAAGTGGTCACAGGTACCTCATTTTCTTGCGGTTGCCCTTGCCCGTATAGAAGGGCTATAGCGAGCAGCAGTAACTGAATATATCTGAGGCACGTGACCACTTACAAACTCGTACTGTATTAAATCAGTCGGTTGCAAACCTTGTGACTAGGTATCAAATTTCAGGTGTCCATGCACAATTTGCTCTTTGGTTTGTTCGCCTGGAGGAATGAAAAGTTTAGAGTGGTAATAATCAGATATTACTTACCTTAGTAGTGTTATTGTTTTCCGCAACCCTTAGTTTCCTATTTTTTTTTCAGTTTTAGTCCGTTCACACGTGCTTATATTTTGAGTTATGAACTTGGGATAAATATATTTCGCATAACTTATAGTGAAATTTTGTACCTGATCTCAGGTGGTTCAGGTTTATACAGTTGCCTGTGAGCACTTATGTTGACTAGCAGAGAAAATGAAAGAAAAACAAGTAGGATTGCTTAATTTGTTTATTCCGCAGTAGTTAAGTTAAATTAATACTAATATTTCAGAGCGGGAATTTTCTCTCTCTTTTTATCATAGAGGATCGCGGCTTATGGAAAAATCCGCCAAACGTGAAATGATCGGCACCGAAGGTAAGGTGCTGCTTGATACTCTCTTGCGACTGCACCGGAAAGGAGCAGTAGAAAACTGTGTGAAATTGGTTAGAAAAACTCATCCAGCTGATCTTGCATGGATTTTTCGCTCTCTCTCCCCTCACGCTCAAAAAGACATTTTTCAAATTATTGCCAGTACCGATTTGGTTTCAGATTTTTTGGCTGAAGTTGATCAATCTATCATGGTTGACCTAGTAGACGGTTTATCTACTAAGTTTATGGTTGATGTGGTTACGGATATGGCCTCTGATGATGCTGCTGATCTTCTCGATGCTCTACCAAACGAAACTGCGGTAGAGATTCGAACCCACATGGTGGCGGCTGATCGTAATGAAGTGGAAGAACTCCTTAAGTATCATCCAGAAACCGCTGGTGGTCTCATGTCGCCGGACTTTATGTATCTTGATGCTGATCTCACCATTGAGGAAGCAATCAAAAAAGTACAGAAGCGTAGTGAGGAGAAAGAGATGGTCTTCTATCTCTATATCACCCATGGCGACGGTTTGTTGACCGGGGTTCTTTCCTTGCGGGAATTGATTTTGCATCCCATGCATCGTCAGCTTAAAAACGTTATGAATCCTAACGTAATATCGGTAACCACCGATACTGATCAGGAAGAGGTGGCCCATGTTGTTTCCCAGTATAATCTTTTGGCTGTGCCGGTTGTAGACGCTACCTTTAAACTGATCGGCATCATCACCGTAGATGATATTATCGATGTTATTAGAGAGGAGGCCACCGAGGATTTCTTTCAAATGGCAGGTGCCGGTAAGGATCAGGAAATCCTCCTTAAACCCTTACATCAGAAAATACTGATTCGCGCCCCTTGGCTTTTTGCTTCATGGACCGGTGGGGTGGCGGCAATGTTTATCATCAACTTTTTTCAGGATGAACTCAATAAGGTTCTAGCCTTAGCGTCTTTTATTCCCATCATTGCCGGCATGGGGGGCAATATAGCTACCCAATCCAGTACCATTGTAGTCCGCGGTTTAGCTACTGGTCGGATTAACTTTCAGCATTTTATGCAGGTAGTTTTCAAAGAATTTGTCGTTGGTTTGACAATGGGTGGATTTTTTGGACTATTACTTGGTTTTCTAGCCTATATGGAATATGCCTCACCAATGTATCTTGGTGTGGTAGTTGGGTTTTCCGTTTTTTCGGTTATGACCATGGCTGCCACTGTGGGTACTATTGTTCCTATTATCCTTAAGCGACTTAATATTGATGCCGCCGTGGCCACCGGTCCATTTATTACCACCTCGGTCGACGTTCTCGGGGTTTCACTTTTTTTCTATGTGGCAAAGATGTTACTCGACCTTTAATAAGTGGAGAACGTATGTTTACTGGTAGATTTTTCGGATCAGCGGGAAAAATTTCGTCAGCAGCGCTTTATATTATCGGTGTAATAATCATCTGGCTCCTGTATCAAAGTTGGGAACCTAATGTAACAGACCCCTCTGCCACATCGAGAGTTGTTGATGCCAGGGGTAGTTTGGCTGAGGATGAAAAAACCACCATTGATGTTTTCCGCAACTCTGCACCTTCGGTAGTTTATATCACCAGTATTGCGTTGCGACGTAACCTATTTAGCCTTAACGTCTCTGAGATACCCCAAGGCACTGGTTCTGGTTTTATATGGGACAATGAGGGTAGAATTGTTACTAATTTTCATGTGATTAGCGATGCTAATCGTATTAAAGTAACCCTGGCTGACAAATCCACTTGGAAAGGGGTTTTAGTAGGTGCTGCCCCCGATTATGATTTAGCTGTTCTCCAGATTTCGGCCCCTCTTGAAAAACTCACCCCTATTCCTGTGGGCCGTTCCAATGATTTATTAGTTGGGCAAAAGGTTTTTGCCATTGGTAATCCTTTCGGTTTGGATCATACCCTAACCACTGGTATTGTCAGCGCTCTGGGGCGGCAAATTACTGCAGTGACCGGACGTAATATTAACGATGTCATTCAAACCGATGCTGCAATTAATCCTGGTAACTCCGGTGGTCCGTTATTGGATAGTGCTGGTCGCCTTATTGGCGTTAATACTATGATTTATAGCCCTTCTGGGGCAAGTTCCGGTATCGGTTTTGCGGTACCGGTTGATATTATCAATAGGGTGACGCCTCAACTCATTCGCAAAGGCAGGGTGATTAGGCCTGGTTTGGGTATTGTAACGGCGAGCACCAGAATAAGTCGTCAGTTTATAGAATCTGGTGTTTTGATTATGAACGTGCATGAAAATTCTGCAGCAGCCAAAGCCGGGTTGCGTGGAACTAAACAGGTACGGGATGGTATCATTCTGGGCGATGTTATTTTAGCTGCCAATGATCAACGGATTGATGATTATAATGATTTGCGTGATATTTTGGAAAGATATGAGGTGGGTTCTGTGGTCACCCTCTCCATTTTACGCGATAATGGTAGGATGACCGTGGATGTTCGACTGGAGCCATTGGATTAATCTTTACTGGCTGTGTGTTGTTTGTTTGATTCCAGCATAATACTACTCGTTCCTGTCTGCTAAAAGGTTAATTTTACTCCCCAGGTAAAGCATTACTTTGTTGTTTTCGTGTACGGGCAAATTCGCGCATGCTTTTAGCCCGGTCTGATTCATCGATAATTTCCCGACCAACTATCTCTTCTATAATATCCTCCATACTGATTACTCCGGTAACGCTGCCATATTCATCCACTACAATAAATAAGTGTTGATGTCGTTCGAAAAATTCCAGGAAGACTTGATTGAGCGGTGCGGTTTCTGGTACGAAATGTACCGGTTGCATTATTTGAGATAATTTTAAATTTTTTCGATTGTCCACTGCGGCCATGAATACATCTTTGGTGAGTACTATACCAACTACATCATCTAGATTTTTGTCATAAACCGGTACTCGGCTATGCATATGCCATTTATCCTTTAACCTGGCAGCTTCACGAACATTCATTTGTTTATCCAGAGAAAAGGTAACAGTTCTGGGAGTCATAACTTGACGGACATTTTGGTCTTCAAGTTGCAGGATATTGGTTATTACTTTCTCTTGTTCCCTGCCGATGGCTCCCGACTTTCTGCTGAGCATAGCCACGGCCTGTAGCTCTTCAGCTGATACCCGATCTTTACGATTTCGATTAGGAACCAGATAGGTAACGACTTGGCATAGAAAAATAATAGGATATAATAGGATGACCAGCCAACGGAGTGGGGTTGCTATATATAGAGCTAATGGCTTGTTATAGACAAGTCCTGCTGTTTTGGGCAGGATTTCAGAGAGAAGTAAGATAAGGAGGGAAAACACGATGGGAAACCATGCTAAACTTTTTTCCCCGAATACTGATACTGCAGCTGCCCCAGCCATTGATGCGCCAATGGTATGGGCCAGAGTATTTAAGGTGAGAATGGCGGTGATTGGCTTATCTATATTTGTTTTAAGATATTGAAGTTTTTTGGCGGTGGCAGGATGTTTTTTTGCTAAAACTTCCACTTGACCAGCTGGTAAGGAGTAGAGAGCTGCTTCCACCAAACTACATAGTGCTGAGATTATAATTGCGCAACTAACAGACAGAATGAGCGCGGTGACCAAAGTATTTCTCCTTTCCTGAAATATTTATTTTGTTTAACATGAAATATGATACGTTGTTATCGCTTCGTTAGTCTGGGAAAAAATTGACCATAAATGGAGCGATATTTCTTTGAGTGGAATTATATAGAGTAATTATCCAAAGAACAATAATAAAGGCAACTGCGTGAAAATAATATCTGGTCACAGGGTTTTATAACTAACCGATTTTATATAGTGTGAGATAGTAAGTAGTCACAAGTGGTTGTGATCATATATATCATAAAGGATGCCCATAGAAGGGAGTATTAGTAATTATGATCAGTATAATTGATAAAACTCCGGACAACTGTTCCGGAGATATGTTGGTATGTTTTTATTCAAAAAACAATGGCAAGATACAATCTTGTGGGGTCGAAGCAGTTGATGCTGGGCTTCAACCAGCATGGGATTCCGAGGATTTTCAGGGAAAAGATGAGCAATCGTTTTTATTTTACCCTTCTGCAAACGACACCCTTTCTGTAAAAAGAGTGTTGGTGGTTGGTCTTGGTGAGGTTAAGGATGATGAGATAGGGTTAAGAGAACAGCTGCGTATTGCTGCAGGTGTCGCAGTTAAAAGAGCGTGTGGTCTAAAAGTAAATGAGTTACTTGTTTTGCTTCCAACTGGTTTAGACCTCCCAGCTGATATTACAGCGGAATGTCTCAGCGAAGGATTAATTCTCGGTAATTATCGTTTTGATAAATACAAAAAATTTAGTCAAAAAGAGGATCCACCCACCCAGGTTCAAATATTTTCTTTACTCCTCAACGGCCTTGAATCAGAAGAGGTACAAAAAGGCTCGGGCCGCGGTTGGTTAGCGGCTCAGGCTGCTTGTGTTGCTAGGGATATGGCCAACGAACCCGGCAACGGTTGGACCCCGCAACGCTTTGCTGAACATGGTCAGAGTTTGGCTGCCGAACATGGCTTATTATGCCAAGTTATTGAAAAAGAGCAGATGCAGGAATTGGGAATGGGGGGCATCTTGGGGGTAAATCAGGGGTCAGCTGAAGCGCCCAAGCTAATTATTCTTGAGTATCGTTCTAAGGACGATAACCCAACCCTGATGTTGGTGGGAAAAGGATTAACCTTTGATTCCGGCGGGATATCTCTTAAGAAAAGCGCTGGGATGCAGGATATGAAGTATGATATGTGCGGTGGCGCAGCGGTGATGGGTGCGATGGAGGTTATTGCTAGAGAACGACCGGCCCATCTCAATGTAGTGGCCCTGATACCAGCTACTGATAATATGTCAGGTTCCTCGGCGATAAAACCTGGTGATATTATAACTCATTATAATGGCAAGACTTCAGAGGTTATTAATACGGACGCGGAAGGACGTCTTATCCTTGCCGATGCTTTGGCATATGGCGTTGAACATTTTTCTCCCGATGCAGTTATTGATTTGGCCACTCTTACTGGAGCGGTAATCAGCGGTTTGGGACATCACCGAACTGGCTTATTATCAACTCACGACGGACTGAGCACCCAGATT
>JAOTSI010000378.1 GCA_029865005.1 Desulfobulbaceae bacterium | reverse complement strand
AGAATAATAATCAGGGGTGGATAAAGATAACTGTAGGCCATAACTCTAGTGGGGCCCAGGTGCAATGTCGCTGTTTGGCTGAGGAAAAAGGTAATAATTGTACAGAATATTGCTAAATAGAGAATTCCTAACCAGACGCTTTGATCTATTGAGGCCCAAGGAACGGTAAGAAGGTGAGGCCCGGAGAAGAGCAACAGCCAACCACTGCCGGTAACTAGCACCCAAAAGGTCATAATAGCCATATGTTCTCCTCGGTGGAGTAGCTTAACCAGGGGGGTATAAAGGGCCATAAAGAGGCAGCCGATAAAAAATATCAGGTCACCGCGATTGAGCTCCATGTTGAGAATGTTTGTTGGTTTGCCGTGAAATATCACCAAAAGTGCGCCGGTCATGGCCAGCAGAAGCGCGAGTAGTCGTGGTAATCCTAGACGTTCTTTCAGGAGGATGGCGCTATAGAGTCCAGAAATACCTGGCACCAAAGTAAAGAGAACTCCAGTGTTCACAGCGGAGGTGTAGCGTAGCGAGAGAAACATGAGCCAAAAAAAGGTTACCAGCGCAGCGCTGATAATTGAATAACGTAGAAGGCTACGACCGGTTGGTAGCTTGAGGCTGTGATGTAGCTTGACATAGGGTAAAAATAGGATAGCGGCCACTGTGAACCGTATCAGGGTGATAACGGCGGGATCCATTCCGTCAGTAATGGCTTTACCCACGGTAAAGGAGGTGGAAACAAGGCAAGTTGCCAGCAGCATCAAGCCGTGGGTGGGCCAGAGAGATTTATGCAGTGATATTTCTTTCATGCAATTAGGCTGCGTAACTTTTGATGGATTGCTGGATTTGCAGCGATAATTTCCGCTTTGAATGGAGAATATGCTTGGCCGTTGAAATCGCTTGTTATACCACCAGCCTCTTCCACTAGTAATCGTCCAGCTGCCGTATCCCAAGGTTTTAGGTCCATTTCCCAGAAACCGTCCAGACGACCGCAGGCGGTATATGCAAGATCAACCGCAGCCGCTCCGGCTCGGCGTACATCCCGTACTGCAGGTAGAACTTTACGTAATTGTTCCATGACACGGTCCAGATGGGTGTGAATTTCATAGGGGAAACCGGTGGCAACTAATGACTCAATGAGCTCAGAGGTGGATGTTGTGTGGATCGGTTCACCGTTGAGCCAAGCCCCGACTCCTTTGGCTGCGCAGAAAAGTTCATCCGCCATGGGACAATAGACCACTCCGACCAGGCTTGTTTCTTTTTGCATTAGGGCAATGGAAACGCCGAACACCGGAAAGCCGTGGGCGTAATTGGTGGTGCCGTCTAGGGGGTCAATCACCCAAGTAGGTTGTTCCGGCATTTCTTTGCTTTTGGCAGATTCTTCCGCCATGTTTGGGATATCTGGGAAAGCGGCGGATAGAATTTTAAGAATAGCGGCTTCAGAGGCTGGGTCTGCCTCGGTGACCAGGTCTATCTCTCCCTTCATGGTGATGGAATGGGGTTGGTCAAAAAGGTCTTTGACGATCTTCCCACCTGCCAGGGCAGCCTTGGCTGCTGATTGTAGGTAAGAGGCTAATTGCTGATCCGGGATGGTGTCGAGGATGTTTTTTAATCTATTCATAGTATTTGATTTTTTTTAAACAGCTTTTAGGTGTATGGTTGCAGGTGGTTAATCCTTTTTGCCCCAGCCTCCTCCTCCGGGGGTGAGGATGCGAATAGAATCACCATGACGGGCATTGGTTTCATATTTTCCGCCAAGATCAATGGAGCGGCCCTCTTTGGTGATGAGAAGGTTTTTTCCTCTGGCTGCGGGCTCTCCACCTTGCATTCCGTAAGGGCTATAAACTCGACGTTCCGAGAGTATGGCAATATGCAAATCTTCTAGAAATTCCACCTCTCGTATCACTCCGTCACCTCCGTTAAAATGTCCTTTACCGCCAGAGTTTGAGCGAAGGGAAAATTGTTTGAGCATGACTGGATAACGTTGTTCCAGGATTTCAGGATCGGTTATCCGGGTATTGGTCATATGAGTGTGGACCCCGGAGCAGCCCGAGAAGCTGGGCCCAGCACCGGAACCGCCGCAAATAGTCTCATAGTAACCAAACTTATCATTACCAAATGTTAGGTTGTTCATGCACCCCTGGGAAGCAGCAGCAGCTTGAAATGCTTTTAGTATTACATCCACAATTCGTTGAGAGGTCAGTACGTTGCCTCCAGCCACCGCAGCCCGGTCTGATGGGTTAAGTAGAGACCCCGGAGGTAATATAAGACTGATCGGGTTGAGACATCCCTGGTTAAGCGGGATCTCTTGGTCGATGAGACAGCGTAGGGCGTATAAGATGGCAGACTGGGTAACTGCAACAGGGGCGTTGAGATTGCCTGGAAGCTCTTTTCCGCTACCGGTGAAATCAAAGAGGGCAGTGCCTTCTCTGGGGTCTATTTCCAGCCGTAAACGGATGGCGCTTCCGTCATCAAGAAAGTCTTCGGCAAAGAAAATTGTTTTTTCGTTGTCTTTATAATTCCTTTTTCCGATTTTACGCAACATAGTGCGGACGGCAGACTCCGCATTGTTTTGAATATGAACCATATAGGCGAGTACTGTTTCTTCGTCGTAGCTCTCTATTAATTCCGTGAGCAGTAAGGTGCCTTGGTGATTGGCTGCGATTTGGGCTTTGAGATCCGAAATGACTGAGTCGGGATGGCGTACCTGTGGCCTTATAGCGGCCATGCGCTTTCGAAGTTCTTCTTCCTGAAACCGGTCATTATACATGAGGTTAAAGGATTTGAGATGTAACCCTTCCTCGTCCAGAGATTTGGAAAAAGGGGGCATGGAACCTGGTGAGATGGAACCTATATCACTATGATGTCCCCTGCAGGCCACGAAGAATCGAATTCTGTTTTCTTTCCATACCGGTGTGATGACGGTAATGTCTGGAAGGTGGGAACCGCCCATAGACGGGTGGTTTGAACCGATCACTTCGCCCGGTTTGAGCTCGTGGCCGCGGACTTCAATCTGTCTGCGCACCGCTTCGCTCATGGCTCCAAGGTGTACCGGTACATGGGGTGCGTTGGCCACCAAGCCGCCGCTACTGTCGAAGATGGCACAGGAGAAGTCCAGTCGCTCTTTGATATTGGTGGAAATGGCGGTTTTTTGCAGAATACGACCCATTTGTTCGGCAATCGACATGAATTGATTACTGAAAATAGCTAATTGAATGGGGTCGCATTCGGTCTGGTTCTTTTGTTCCTTTCTCGCTTGAACATGAATGATAAGACCGGTGTCTACGATTTCAGCTGTGCAATCCGGTTCTACTAAAATGGTTGCCCCGTCCATTATGATTAGGGCGGGGCCAGCAATAGTTAGTTCAGGTTGTAGGCGGTCAAATTGAAAAATCGGAGTTTTTTGCCAACCATCTTTGAAATAGCAGGGAGTTTCCTTCTCAGGCTCCGAGCTGAATGGTCCGGACTTGTTAACGGTAATTGGGATTTTGGCGGAAGCTGTTGCTCGGACCCTGATGTCGTCGACCAATAATTCACGATCTTCTAAGTCAAATCCATAGCGCTGAAGATGGGTTTCCTTAAAGGCGCGCTGAAAGTCGTCGTCTTGAGGGACCTTTATCATATGGCTGTTGTCGGTGCCTTGGTAGCGAAGGTTGAGAAATTTTTCAACCACGATGCAATCATTGTGATAATCTTGGTCAAGAAGATTTTGATAGGATTGTTGGGCAAGTTTCTCAAGACGAGCAAGGACATCGGTACGAATTTGTGTGAGTATTTGACTTCCCGCAGGTTCTCGTCGGTCATCACTGACATCGGCCAAGGCCATTCCCACTGCTGAGAGAATACCGGAATAGCGGTGGATGAATATTTTTGAAATTCCAAGTTTCGCTGCTATGGCGCATCCGTGTTGGCCGCCAGCTCCACCAAAACAGGCTAAAACATGTTCCCGGATATTGTACCCCCGCATGACTGAGATTTCCCTGATTGGACGTACCATTACCTCGTTGGCAACTTCAAGGAAACCAAAGGCGACTTCTTGAGGAGAAAGAAGTTTTTTGCCTGTCGTCTCAAGGTCACGGTTGATTTTTTCAGTGAGGTTGATAATGGCCTCATAGGCTTGTTCAACCCCTAAGGCTTGATCTTCATTTGGTCCGAAAATGGCAGGGAAGTAGTCAGGATGTAATCGACCGAGAAAGAGATTGGCGTCTGTTACTGTTAAGTGACCGTTTTTCCGGTAGCATATCGGGCCGGGGTGGGCTCCAGCGGATTGGGGCCCCACTTCGAACATGGAGTTGCGATAGAAGAGCCGTGACCCTCCACCGGCGGCAACAGTACGGATTTCTATTTGGGGGGCTTGAATTCGTATTCCGGCAGTTTCGCTCTCGTGGATTAGCTCATATTCTCCTGCAAAACGTGATACATCGGTGGAAGTGCCGCCCATGTCAAAT
>JAOTSI010000224.1 GCA_029865005.1 Desulfobulbaceae bacterium | reverse complement strand
AATGTTTAACAAAAAAAGACACCAGATCAATAATATCCTCTTTACGCTCGCGTAAGGGCGGTATTTCTACATTTATAATATTGAGCCGATAATAAAGATCAAGACGAAATGTCTTATTTTCCACAGCCTTAGCAAGATCAACATTGGTCGCTGCAATCACCCTGACATCCACCCGGATAGGCATATTACCCCCTACCCGCACAATTTCGCCATTTTGCAAGACCCGCAACAGGGACGACTGCATTTTAGGACTGATATCACCAATCTCATCAAGAAATATGGTACCATGATCCACGATCTCGAATTTACCTTTTTTTCGTGAAACAGCACCAGTAAATGATCCTTTTTCATGGCCAAAGAGATCGCTTTCCAGTATGGAATCGTTGATTGAATTACAATTAATCTTAAGCATGGGTTGATCAACCCGGGTGCTATTTTCATGAATCATGTTAGCGACCAATTCCTTACCAGTCCCTGATTCACCAGTTATAAGAATAGTAGCATCTGAACCGGCAACCTGATAAACAACATCGCGGAGTTGACGCATCTTTCTACTATTGCCAATAATATTTTCTGCACCCCGCAATAAACCAAGTTGACTCTTGAGACGATTAAGCTGTTGACAAAGTTGGCGACGATTATCCTCACTTGCTCGTAATTCTGAAATTTTTTCAATTAAAATTGTTTCAATATTGCTATGAAATTCAAGCAGTTCATTTTCATGTTTTTTCGCCTTGGAAATATCCCGCAACAGCATCAGGATCAGCCCATCGCCCTTGTATCCTGAAAAAGGAACAAGAAAACATTCCACGACCAGTTCACCGATAGAAACTTCATGACGACGATCACGCTGACAAGCATTATGAACCGTCTCAGCTATATCGGAAAAAATTTCAGGCTCTAATTCCAGAATTTTTTGCAATTTTTTATCAAGAATTTTATTTCTTAGATCTCCGAAACTAGCTTCAGCGCTTCTGTTTAAGTATGCAATATTTCGATCTCTGCCTACCAACAGCACCATACCAGGCATTGAATCCAAAAGGGCTTGCCAGTTACGCCCCAATCGCTTTACTTCCTCTTTGGCACTGATTAATTCTGTCGTCAACTTGGTCACAATACCCTCACAATCCCACTGGTAACTATTCAAAGAGGTTTATAAAGTAACAAGGCGCTACATAACCTCTAAAAGTTATTGATTCATCAATAAATAAGTGACAACAACAAAAGTAAATGAAAGTAAGGAAACTGGAAGAAAATAATCTACCCGGATGGCATAGGATAGGGCTTCGTCTTCACGCCGTGCCTAGGGACAAATACTTATTGTATGTAACCCTTAACGCAACGCAGAAGAAGGAGCCATAGACAAGTCAGTCGGGTAGATTATTTTTTGGAAGTTCCCTAAACTTACCACTAAAGATATCATATCAGATAGCATCAAAAAGAGAATCGGTATTTTTACGCATTTTCGGAAAAATTTTCCGCCAACGTGGCAAGACTGCTGACCTCACCCAAAAAACAGATATTATCTTTAAATAACAGAACAAACAAATAAAACACAGGTGCTAATAATTACTTAAGAAACCAGATTGATTATTACAATAAAAAAAAAGAAATCTTGAGAGCAAACAATACCCAGACTGCAAAGAACTGTTTTTATATTAACTAATCGGAAAATAACTGGTGATGGGAAATCCAATTTCCGGGATTTCGTACTTTTTGGGGGAGATAATCAGGCGTATAGGAAATGAAGGAAAATAGATATTCTTCCAAAGAGATGCACTTGGCGAAATTAAGCCGGATTAGCTCATGTAGTCGCGAATCATTATTACCGTATCTTTCTATAATATAATTTAGGCGTCCATCTAAAGAGACCACCTCTTGATGCAAAACCCTTTTATCTGCATAATAAACAAGGTCTTTAGCCAGAAAATTACCTCTCTGATACCTCGTAGGATCATGGCTTTTAAGTACAACATGCTCCTCCACAACTTCAGCAATATCATCAAAGGAGTGATCTCGGCAGATCTCTCCCCCCACCGCTGCATGATCACAATCATCAGCAAGGCAGGGAGTTTTTGCAATATCATGTAAAAGAGCGGCACTGACCACCAAATCTTTATCAGGTAACCATGGGCGCGTCTCCCGATGACAAGCAAGCTCATCAACGAGCTTCTTCGCCACCAGGGCCACCATTACGGAATGCTCCTTGATATTAGGCAGCATTCCATAACGATCCATGAGATCGAAACATTTTTCGACCGAAGGAATATTCATTCAAAATTACCGTGCGCTGAGTTCATGAATAGCGTCCACTGCAATTCTTACCTGTTCGGGTGGAACCTGAGGTACTATTCCATGGCCCAGATTAAAGATATGCCCCTTAGCATCTTTGGCTCCCTCCACAATCGCTCCAATGCGTTTACGCATCTTGTCCTTGGGAAGAAAAAGCGCGATGGGATCAAGATTACCCTGCAAGGCATGATTACCCACTTTAGCCACCGCATCCTGGATCTTAATTCGCCAATCTAGCCCTAAAACATCCGCCCCAACCGTCACAGTATGTTCGATGAGAGTAGAACCGTTATTAGCGAAATAGATAAGCGGCACATCTGTCACCTTACGCAAATCACTAATAATGGAACTAACATAAGGCATAGCGAATTCTTCATAATCGCAAGGCGCCAACACCCCGGCCCAGGAATCGAAAATCTGCAGAGCTTGAGCGCCCGCCCTGGCCTGGGCTTGAAGGTAAAGACTGGTACATTCAGTAATCTTTCTCATTAACCCGTGATAAACCTCGGGCTGCTGATACATCATCTTCTTGGTTTCCAAAAATACCTTTGATGATCCACCTTCAATCAGATAGGTCGCCAAGGTAAAAGGAGCCCCAGAAAAGCCAATGAGTGGCACCTTAAGTTCCTTACGCAATAACCGAATAGTCTCCATGACAAAATCCATGGTCGCATCTGGATCAGGGACAATAAGATTATCCACCCCTTTTTGATCCCGCACTGGATTAGGAAAAACCGGCCCACGTCCCTCATGGAACTCCAACTTGAGGTTCATGGCCTCCATGGGGATAAGAATATCAGAAAACAGAATAGCGGCGTCCATGCCGAAAATATCTATTGGCTGTAGAGTGACCTCCACAGCAAGATCGGGGCGCTTACACAATTCGAGAAAAGTGACGGTACCACGCACCTTCTGGTACTCGGGCAAGTATCGCCCAGCCTGCCTCATGAACCAAACAGGGGTATAGTCAGTTTTTTCACCACGGCATGCTTTAAGAAAAGTATCGTTCATTCAAAAATCCTTTATTGTCTCTGTTTCTTTGATATCAGGATCCGGGATTATAGCTGCAGAAAGGCTCTCCCGCCAAGTAATCGCCAGTCATGGCATAGGCACGGGCTCTACACCCTCCGCATACATTAACATATTCACAACGACCGCAATTATCCTTATACCCTTTAAAATCACGTAACTCCTTAAACAATTCGGAGTTTTCCCAAATATCCTTAAAAGATTGCTTCCGGACATTTCCGGCAGCTTTGGGAAAGTAACTACAGGGCAGAACATTGCCATCCACATCTATTAAACTAATAAGTTGTCCGGCCAAACACCCCTTGGCACCACCGGTGGAAAACTTAAGGGTACGTCTTTTAAACCTCTCACCATCCTCTTTGGCCCGTTGCAACACAATACGATAATATTGAGGGGCGCAGGTGGGCCGAACCAACAATTCATCCTCGTCCTTTTCCATTTCATAATGCCAATCGAGGATTTTATCATACTCCTCCTCTGGAATGAGCTCTTCCATAATATCTTCCCCTCGTCCGGTGGGAACAATCATGAACAAATACCAGGCAGTGGCACCGAGACTTTTTACCAACTTATATAATGCGGGGATCTCATCCTTATTACGCATGGTAAAAGACGAATTAACTAAAAACTTAATACCATGTTCGTTAAACAGCTTAATGGCATTCAAAGTTCCATCAAACGCTCCGGGCTGACTACGAAAATTATCATGGGTTTGAGCAACGGCCCCATCAATACTGAGAGAAACCATCTTGATCCCGCTTTCTTTCATTTTTTCGCAGATATCAGCAGTCACCAGGGTACCGTTAGTGGCCATACACATCCGCAATCCCAGTCCAGTGCCGTAGGATGCCAGTTCAAAAACATCGGGCCGTAATAAAGGCTCGCCACCGGAGAGCACCACCACCGGACTTGCATAACCACTGATATCATCAAGAACCCGCTTACCCTCTTCTAAAGAGAAATCGGGATGGGCCTGCACATCCAGCTCAGACGACGATCTACAATGCACACAGTGTAAATTACATCGCCGGGTCACTTCCCACGCTACCCACTTCGGTTCAAACTCCATATATTTTCTCCTTAACGACACAACCAGGCTTTATCTATCCCGTTCACCGCTATAACAATACCGTTAGTTCAACATATAACGATGAGCCGCATCTCTTGGTGTCCATACCGATTCGAGTCAACGATAACAATACGACCTTGATGGAATCAAGCCACTCACCACCCTAAAAAACCGGACCATGATTATTCGCAACGCACCCGATTATAATAAATGACCAAACTATATTCAGCTTAACCGACAGGGTCAACTTCTTTGTCATTATCCTGCTTCATTGGACTTGTATTCACCCAACGGGTATGAGAGAATAAAAGTAAGATAAAATTATGGTAAATGGTAGGTGATTCTATGGACCGCAGCATCATCGCCCACCGCAGCAGAAAATTATATACCATTAACGAAAGAGGTGTTTAATGCTGGATGTAAAAAATGTATTAGCTCCCATTGATTTTTCAGAAAATTCTCAAAAAGTCGCCGAAGCAGCAGCAAAGATTACTGGTCGATTCGACGCCCACCTCTATCTGGTTTTCGTGGTCCAAAATTTCGACGATTACAGCGGGTTCTTCGTGCCGCCCTTGAATCTACCTACCTTAGTAGAAGAATTATTCCAATCCGCCCAACATCGAATGGATGATTTTTTATCTGAAAACAAAGAAATATTTACCACAAGCGGAGTAAAGGAAGTGAGCTCGGAAGTACTCACCGGTGACGTGGCTGAAGAGATCATGTCACTAGCCAATGAAAGGATGTTTGACCTCATAGTGATGGGCACCCACGGCTATAAAGGCGTAGAGAGAATCCTCTTCGGGTCGGTGGCGGAAAAAGTTGTAAAAAAAGCCTGTTGTCCAGTCCTCACTGTCAATCCATATAATCAATGTACCGGAGTAAAAAAATAGTAAGTATTCACAGGCCACTCATCTTCACGTGGTTGCCCCAATCGAAATAGAGAGTCTATAGCGAGCAACTGCAACTGCAACTGCGTAAGCTAAAGCAATTTAAACCAGTTACAGATAGACAAACCAGCTAGAAAAAAAATATCCCTGCGGCATCCTCAACCAATCTCTGGATGCCGCACTACATAACTCTACTATTCCAACACCCCTGCAATCATTCCCGGACCATTGTCGACCTCTCCCTTTATAGAGAGCTCATCACTATGCCCAAAAGCCTGCATGAGTAGATTATTGGCAGATATTTTCGGAAAACGAAAGAGGGTGAGCCGCGAACAATCTTCTTCTGGACACCTGCTACGTATTAAATCATTCCACTGTTGAGCAAATTTCTCCCAGTTATCATCACTCTTACCAACAACTAAAGCAGAGCGTAGAGAAACCAGTATTTCCTGTGCATTGGGCCCGACAGTTATCTCATTTTCATTATTTACACCATCTTGTTCCCACGGCGGCAACAACAAGACTGTCAACCCTTCTGACTCTTTATTAGTTATAGCTTCAAACTTTTCAACCAAATAATCCAGTCCACGCCGGTCTGATGTCACAAAAACCGCTGGAACAGTAGGGGATGCACTCCCTAAAACAAATAATCTCACCCAAGCCTTCAAACGATGTTCTTCCAAGACCGAATTACTTTGTGTGACCCCGCTAAGTTGACGAGTAAAAGCAAATGAAATATCCTCCTCCTGTCTCAGTTCACCAAACAAGGAATTTTCTTGATCCAAAACCCGCCGCATATCGTCCTGGAGTGACTGCTGCTGCTGATCATACATCTCACCAAGTTTAAGAACCAAACGTGCCTGCCAGAGAATCTGCATCTTTTTTTCCTGCAGAGAATCATCACTATCTTTAGGTCTCAATAAGTCCGTAATAATCGCACCCTTTGTTTCTTCGACCTCCCGTCTTGACTGAGTAAAACCTGCCAAGGAAAGATGCCCCAATTGCTCAGCATAATGATCTCTTTTCCCTTCAAGATCTTGCACCAGACTAAGAAACCGTTCTCTATCATCACCTAAAGGTGCAGGAGAAAAATATCGACAATGGTTGTCATCAACCTTACCCTGAAACTCATCCTGATCCTCACCCTCCACAGGTGCACAGTAGACAAGTGTGTCGAAAAAATGTACAAGAGGAAGAAAGTTTGCTCCAATGGGGAGTGTTTGCGGAAATATAATTGCTTCTAATGGATCCATATGAAATCACTACTGGAAAAAATTAGTTTTATTGTAACCGGACTGATCTATTTTTTATTTCATTTACGTCTCGGACATACACCCGGGGAAACGACTCTGGAAACTGCCGCCCAACTCCTGGGCACCTTTCCCTATGCTGCAGGTTTTACATACCTAACGCTTCTCTTCATTCGCTACACAGCAAACGACCAATGGCCTCCATGGGATAGAATAGCCCGAATATTTTTCACTATCGGCATGGTGTTTGGCTTACTTTTCGCCCTTTACGAACGAAACGATCGAGCACAAAAAAATGTTTCTCTTAACTCACCGGTCTCTATCGAAGCACCGATTTCGGAGCATGATACCCCGAAGACGCCGTAGTATTAGGCATGATTATCGAGTCATTACCCACCACCGTCCCCGGACTGGTAACCGAATTGCAGCCAGTCTGGGTCCGATCCCCCAAAATAGCCCCAAACTTCCTCAAACCGGAATCAACTAATCCCTCCGGTGTACGCACCCTAACATTACCAGGCAGAAAACGCAGGTTCGCCATTTTAGTCCCAGCCCCCAGATTCACCTCATTACCAAGGATGGTATCTCCTAGGTAGGCGAAATGCCCCGCTTTGGCATCGTTGAGAAAGATGGAATTTTTCACCTCCGTGGTATGACCAACCACGCAACGCTCACCAACCAAACAACTACCTCTTAAATATGCACCTTGCCGCACCTCACTTCTATCTCCAATCACCGTGGGGGATTTAATCAATGCACCTGATTCCAACAAAACACCTTTGCCCAGCAACACCCCACCACCCATTATAACTACACCTGCCATA
>JAOTSI010000377.1 GCA_029865005.1 Desulfobulbaceae bacterium | reverse complement strand
AACGATTTTCCACAGGTTAATCTCATTGCCAACACTGAAAATAGAGGATTTGGAGCCGCTAATAATCAGGCCTATAATATTGCAAAGGGTGATTATTTTATTCTTCTTAATCCAGACACCATAATTAAACCAAGTGCCATAGATAACAGTATTCGTTTTATGCAATCCCATCCGAAATGCGGTTTGTGCGGAGGTAGGTTGATAAAACCCGACGGTGAGCTCGACCCTTCAGCTCGCAGGTTTCCCAATAGTTGGTTCAAATTGCTGACCCTTTCCGGACTCAGTGATTGTTTTTCTAGTTCTTCCTTCTTTAATAGTTATAACTTCGGGGGATTTGATCACCAGTCGGCTATTGAGGTGGATTGGGTGCCTGGCACCTACACGGTTTATCGGCGAGCTTTGTTGCAGCAGGTGGGGATGTTTGATGAGCGTTTCTATCTCTATTATGAGGAAACTGATTTGTGTTTGCGGGCCAAAAGGGTGGGGTGGAAGATTTTTTTTATTCCCGATGCTGAGGTAGTGCATGTGGGTGGGGCGAGCAGTAAGACCAGAAAAGATTTGCAGTTTGATGCTGCTGGTTCCCAAGTCTTGAAATTCCGCCTCAGAAGTGAACTGCTCTATTTTCGAAAAAATTATGGACTGGTCTCCTTATTGGCCAATGCCGGGGTGGAGATGGGCTGGCATCTCTTACGTTACTTGGTAAATCTGTTGCCGAGGCGTGACCAAAATAAGGATAAACGAACTTACTCATTTGCTTTGGTTAAACAGATTATCTGCGCTGTGAAAGATACCCATTGGGGTACTGTGTCACCGCCAATCCCATGGTAGTGGGCTGATGTTTCAACAGATACGCCAAGATCTTCGAGCCTGTAACGGAGATTGGGGCAGTCAGGGATTTTGGGTGATGATCGTCTATCGTTTTGGACGGTGGCGCTATACCCTTAAAAACGGCTTTGTTCGTAAGCCTTTTTCTTTATTATATAAAATTTCCTATAAAATAGTACAGATAATTACCGGAATAGAACTGCCCTGTGAGGTAGAAATAGGTCAAAATTTTCGCATTGATCACTTTGGAGATATCATTATCAGTGGTTATGCCCGTTTTGGTGATGATTGTGTTGTTAGAAACGGGGTAACCGTTGGGCTGAAAAATTTGGACGAAATTATAGCGCCGATCATTGGCAATAAGGTGAATATTGGGGCAGGAGCTAAGCTGCTCGGCCCTATTTCCGTGGGTGATAATGTGGATATCGGTGCCAATGCGGTGGTAATCTGTGATGTCCCCGCTAATAGTATAGCGGTGGGTGTACCTGCAAGAATAATAAGGAAAAAATGAGCTACTCGACCTGTCCAAATATTGATTGTGTCATTATTGGGGTGAATGCAGAAAAAACCCTCGGTGCCTGTATCAGCTCTGTTCTGGCTTGTGATTATAATCAGGATAAGATCCATATCTATTATGTAGACGGCGGTTCTGTGGATAATAGTGTCGCTTGTGCTGCAAGATATGAAAAAGTGGAAATTATAGAGCTTCATTCAAAGCACCCCGCTCCTGGTATGGGTAGGAACAGAGGCTGGAAAGTGGGCGGTTCTCCTCTGGTACAGTTTCTCGACTCCGATACCATGCTGGATAAGCAGTGGCTGACTAAAGGGGTGGCTGCAATGGCCCCGGATGTAGGAGCTTTGCGCGGTAATCGTTTAGAGTTGTATCCTGAGCAATCAGTATACAATTGGATTGGTTCCAAGGAGTGGAATGGGCCGCCTGGGGAGTGTGACGGGTTTGGGGGGGATGTATTACTCCGCCGAGAGGTTTTGCTGGAAACCGGGGGGTATGATGAAGAGTTGGTAGGGGGAGAGGATCCTGAATTAAGTCAGCGAGTACGGCTTCAGGGTTGGAAAATTATTCAGCTTGATGAGACCATGACATTTCATGATTTGGCTATGACTAAAGTAAGTCAATATTGGCGGCGAGCTTATCGAACCGGTTATGGCTTTGCGGCGGTAACGGATCGGTATGTCAGGCATAAGGAAATGGTTAATACTTTTTGGCGTACAGAGTATCGACGCATTTTGGTGCGAGGTGGTGGCGGATTGTTGTTACTGCTTTTTGGATTACTGGGTGGTGTTTTTAGTTCGTTATTCTATTCCATGGTAGTGGCAGGTTTACTTCTAATATTTTTTCCGCGTATTTTTCGAACTTCATATTTTATGACTGATAAACACCTAGAGTGTCGTGAAGCAAAAATATATGCTGTCCATTGTTCGGTGGTTGTTGTGCCGGAATTCTTTGGGGTTATTCGTTATTGGGTGGGTAGTTTGTTTGGTTTTCCTCTCCGCAATAAGCCAGCTGGGCTGGGGTCCAATGGAGGTTTCAGGCGAGTTCTTTCTTTGTTGTTGCTTTTACCTGTTCTTTTATCGGCCTGTGGTGGGATTGATTTTGATGAAACTTTGCAGCGGGTGGATAAACCGAAGCAGGGGCCAGATCAGGTGGTGGCGGCACCCTTCACTACCGAGCCTAGAAAGCTGCGGGAACGGTTTGCAAACGGCGAGACGGTGAGGGCCATGTCCCTGGATATTCCAATAGAATATTTGTTGGGGCCTGGTGATGTGCTCAGTCTAGATGTTTGGCACAATCAGGAAATATCTAATCCAAATTTGGTGGTTGGTCCCGATGGGGTTATCACCGTGAACCGGATCGGTTTTGTCAATGTTAACCAGCGCACCCGTCTGAATGTGGCAGAAGAGATTAAGGATAAACTAGCCAAACTTTATGAAACTCCAGAAGTAAGCCTGTCTATAAAAACATACCGTAATAATAAGGCATATGTGCTCGGTAGGGTGGCCAATCCTGGAGTAGTTTCTTTCCCTGGTCGGGGAACTTTGCTTGAGGCCCTTTCTTTGGCAGGTGGACTACCGGTTCTCGAAAAGCAGGCTTTTCTTTCAAAATGCGCAATTATTAGGGGAAAAGAGCAGATAATCTGGGTCGATCTCAAGGAGCTGCTGCAAAACGGCAATATGTCGCTTAACGCCGGGATTATGAATAATGATGTGATCTTCATTCCCGAAAGTGAAGATGAACTTATTTATGTGTTGGGTGAAGTAGCTAAACCAGGTGCTTTTCGCTTAAAGAGCAGTATTACCTTTATGGATGCGGTGATGATGGCCGGAGGCCCTACGAAAAGGGCAAATATCGAGAAGAATTATATTATACGCTCCAATGAAGGGCAAGGGGTGGTTAAGAATATCGATATGAAAAAGATGCTCGGTGCTGCCGACTTTAGTCATAATTACCTGTTGCGGGACAATGATGTCATTTACGTTTCGGAGCGGGGCATGAGCAAGTTTAATTATACCCTGAAACAGATCATGCCCTTTCTGCAGGTGCTTGATCTGTCAACTTCAACTTTGGAACGTTTCGGGGTGATGCGAGAGCTGCGAGAGGAATTATGGGATCAGGAGGGGTTTGTAGGTGAGTAGGGTCGCGTTAAACTCCGTGGCAGGTATGGCGGCTAACGGAATTTATCTCGTCAGTCGTTTGGCAATTACCCCCTTTATTCTCATCTATGTGCCTCTGGACCAATATGGACTGTGGTCAGTTTGTTTTATTATTATCTCCTATGCTGGACTTAGCGGTTTTGGAGTGAATAACGCCTATATCAAGTATAGCGCGCAATATTACAGCCGAGGAGAGATGGCTAAACTCAACGGTCTAGTTAATACCGGGCTGGCGCTCATGATTGGGTTGTGTGGCCTAATTTTCATTAGCCTTTATATGAGTGTACCCTATTTTATCGGGAAATTCGGGGTGTCTCCAGAACTATCAAAGCTCAGTACAATGCTTATTATCGGCTCGGCAGCTGCATTTTTACTCGATATGGGGCTTGGAGCATTTAAGGCAGTTTTGGAAGGGATACAGGAGATCGCTCTAGTGCGGCTTATTTGGCTCGCCTCAACATTAGTTGAAGTCGTTTTGATTGTTGTGTTGCTGATCTCAGGAATAGGGGTGTTGAGTCTTCTTTATGCTCTTGCGGTGCGCTACATGCTTGCGGTGGCCTGCTATACGGTACTGGCACTGAAGAAAATTCCTGGGCTTGCTATTGGACTACGTCACATAAATCGCAATGCTAGCAGGGTTCTTTTTTCCTTTGGTGCAAAAGTGCAGTTACTTGGGGTTATAGGTATATTTATGACCAGTTTCGATCGTATTGTGACCACCGCATTTATCGGGCTAGAGGCGACAGGGCGTTTTGAAATAGGCCGTAAATTTCCTTCTCTGGGAGCTAGCGTTTCAGCCGCAGCTTTTGACGCTTTTCTTCCTGCTGCCTCTTCTTCGGGAAGTTGGTTGGAGAAGGAGCGTGAGCCGACGGTGCGGGAGCGCTTGGTGAAATATGGTGGCCTGCTTTTATGTTCTGTTCTGATTTCTCTTATTCCGGTAGCTGGTTATTTGCTTT
>JAOTSI010000072.1 GCA_029865005.1 Desulfobulbaceae bacterium | reverse complement strand
AACCACATGTACGCATTCTACGAGCTGAGCAACATTGTTCATAAAAGGATTATGATTGACCGAAGCCAGGCCCAAGTGAGCGGCAACCGTTTTTGCATTAGGATGAAGAAAATCAAAATTATTATTAAGCCGAGCCAAAGCCCCCACTGCAAAACTATTCCTTGAGAGTTTCGACCATTTGGAAGTTGAGTGATCAACCATATATTCATTGGTCATTGTTTGATACTCATCTTCAGGTTGCAAAACCCCATCCGTAGAGACCAACTCCCCACCGATAAAGGGGTACCTGTTAGAACCCTTTAAAGAAACAAATTCAGTTTCCCTTATAAAATTAGGAACATCAAAGGATGAAAAAAGTTCCACGGTTTGCTGCAAATCTTCCCCCACGGCAACCAAGCGTTGCCGAATCCCTTCCAGCTGCCGTTTCTCCGGCAGCATAGTGAAACCACCCACCACGGTACGAGTGGGATGAAGCCGCCGACCGCCGATAATATCACAAGCATCATTGGCCAATAGCTTGAGTCGAGCAGCCCGTTGTACCACATCGGGGTCAGTCTCTAGAAGAGGTAACACAGAACCGGTATTAACAAAATCTGGAGCCACTAAAAAATAAAGATGTAATATATGGCTCTGCAAGGTTTCCATGTGCTTGAGTAGAAGTCGCAACTTATTTGTTTGCTCAGTGGGAATAATCCCAAAACCATTTTCCACCGCCCGGATAGAAGCCAAGGTGTGGCCGATGGAGCAGATACCGCAAATACGACCGCAAATATAGGGCGCATTATCCCATTTTTTTCCCACCAACATGGCCTCGAAAAATCTTGGCGTTTCCACCACATCCCATCTCGCCTCCATCAGCTTACCATCTTGAATACGAATTGTTATATTTCCGTGCCCTTCTACCCTAGTGAGGTGGCTTATATTTACATCCAGGTTAACAACCTTCATTCACTGTTTCCTTGTATGTCTTCGTTAGTTTCATCAGTACGCATTTCTTCCACATATCCGGCAAAACCGCCAAAGCATTCCAAACGATCGAGCATGGTCTCACGGGAAATACCATGACGGGCCATAATCTTTATCATCTGATCCATATTGGCCGCCTCCGCCGGTCCGCGACACCCCCAACATCCCATCCGACTATTAGGACACCAACTATCACAACCTCCCCTGGTAACTGGTCCGAGACAAGGCTCTCCCAGATCAAAGAGACAAATATTTTCATTGGCCTTACATTCCATACACACCGGATACTTTGGATGGGTAATGGCTTTACCCACCAACAAGTCGACCACGATCCGCTCCACCTCTTCCTTTTTAATCGGGCAGCCATATATTTCCAAATCCACCTTTACCTCAGCGGATAAAGGACGCGCCTGCTGAGTATCAATGGGATAATCGCCGTAAACCTCTTTTTTCACCCATTCCATATCGTTAAAACGGTTTTTTAACTGGGCTACTCCACCAAAGCAAGCACATGAGCCAAGTGCCACTAGAATTTCAGCATTTTCCCGGATCTTTTGAAGCTTGACCACCTCGTCTTGTCTAGTGACTGCACCTTCCACAAAGGCAATTTGATAATCATTAGATTTTTCGTCCATAACCTCCCTGAAATTCACCGGTTCCACTAGAGAGAGAAAATCAATCAATGTTGCCTCTTTATTGAAGATCTGCAGCTGACACCCTTCACAGGAGGTCAACTCAAAAAAAGCAACCCTGGGTCGACTAAGCGAAACCCCCAGATATGATAGTTCACCTGACATATCAGATCGCCTCCTTTAAGTTCATCACCGACCAGTAATCAAACACCGGGCCTTCTAGACAGGTATAAGTCGAACCAATATTACAGCGACAACATTTACCTCGCCCACAATGCATTCGCCGCTCTAAAGAAATAAACATCTTCTGCATAGGCAAGCCAGCCTCAGTGAGTGCCGCACAAACGAACTTAAACATTATCGGCGGACCACACACAATGGCATAGGTATCGGTTTTGAGCGCATCACCGTAGGCCGCAATCCGCTCCTTGAGCGGCTCGGTTATCAGTCCCACCGGGCCATCCCATGTTTCATCGGGCGTATCCACGATTATTTTGAGATTGATATCAAATTTCCGCCACATCTCATACAGGTAGGTAAAAAGCAATTCCGATGGTTTCTTGGCTCCATAGATAATATCCACCTGTTCATAGCGGTTACGGTTTTCAAGAACCGAAAGAGCAGGAGAGCGCAGCGGTGCAAGCCCTAATCCCCCGGCTATCAACATTACATTGCCGCCCTCCATCTTCTCCAATGGAAAACTTGTGCCGAAAGGTCCGCTAATCCCTACCATGGTTCCCCGCTTCACCTTGGCCAAAAAATTCGTTAAATTTCCTGTTGCACGAATACACAATTCTATATCGCCATGGCGGCTAGGTGAAGAGGAAATAGAAAAGGGAGCCTCGCCAATACCGGGCAGTTCCAACATGACAAATTGACCGGGCCGAAAAGTGAAACGCTGCCTTTTTTCCGGGTCACTAATCCTAATTTGATATAATTTTTCAGTTTCGGTAAGCGAATAAACATTGCTAATTTCGGCCTCAAAGGAATATTCAAAACGCTCAAAATCCCTTACTCTTGGCGCTCGCTTTTCTGTAAGTACATCATAAAATTTCAGACCATTCATCGCTATTATCCCTCCCCTCTTACACTGGCAATAACTTCGGGCACTGTAATATCAGCCAAACATGCCTCTCCGCACCTACCACACCCCACACACAATGATTCCTCAAAGGCTTCCACAAAACCGCGATGCTTATGATAATAACGATATTTCAGCCGTATATAACTCTCAGGCCGGAAGTTATGTCCTCCCGCAACCTCTGCAAAATCAAGCAAATTACAAGAATGAAGATGTTTTATTTTATGAGCTCCTTTAAGATCAAGATCAACCTGTTCATCAACCCCGTAACAATAACAGGTGGGGCAAACATTTGCGCAAGTACCGCAGGATAAACATTTTTCACCCCACTCCCGCCAAACCTCAGCATCAAATTCCATATCCAAAATTTTGGTAAGGTCGGTGGTATCCACCTTAGACGTAAACTTACCGATCCTCTCCTTGACCCGTTTCATGTAGTCTAAGTGGTCCACCTCCACAGCCTCTCTGGAATTAATACGGTCAAGGTAGTTAAAAGCCTCTGCTGAAAGAACCTCCACAAAATAACGATCCCCCAGATCGGTGAGAAACATATCAAAACCGTGTTGAACTGTATCTGCTCCCATATCCCGACAAAAGCAATGGGATTGAGGGGTACAATTCACGCCAACTATAAACATATTTTTGCGCTTAGACCCGTAATAGGGAGTGGGATAGACACTTTCTAGTAGAACCTTATCTAGTTTATTTAATGCGTTAATATCACAGGCATGCATCCCAAAGAACACCAAAGGCTTATAGATATTGTAATCAACGTGCTTAGTCCAACCTTCTTTATCTACGCTAAAACTCGAAAGAGTTTCGTTATGGGGTAAAAAATATTTTTTGGCCGATATCTTGGTAGAAGGATATTGCAACCGAAGTTCCTCATAGTCGCGCACCAACTCAAATGAATAAAGAGGAATTCCATCTTTATCCAATGCTTTTTCCACCGGCCCGACAATAATATTCTCCGCCAAAACATCAAACAAGGCGGACAATTCTTCTTTATTGAAAACTCGAAAAATCATGGTGCATCACCTGACTAAATTAATAATAACTGATTATATCAGAAAGGAAGGTAGAGACGAAGAGATGTAAACAAAAATAACTGGAATTTAAATTAGGGTCGCGGAAAATAATAAATATCCCAAAATGGCGCAGGATTTTTAGTCGTCTTCAAGAAGAGGTAACAGGCGCATAGCAGCGTTATGTAACTGTTGCCTTGACAAAGAAGACGGCTAAAAAGACAAGCCAGATGGGGTAATTTATTTTTTCCGAGGCCCTTACCATTCACCAGGCATATTAAAGAAATGTTACAATTCTGCACAGGGCTTCCTGTATGCCAGGCCAACGAAAATGCTCAATATGCTATATACCATATTTATGAACAACTACTCTATATGCGCATTGGAACAGTAAAAGGCCGACGCCTTATGCAGCAGCACTTTTAAAACTACTGCACCTACTAAAATCACTACTGATACATTCTATTAATGGTTTGACCACGGACTTTCGGAATGATATTCTATCAACAGATCAATACAAAAACAACCTTCCTAAGGTTTACAATATTGGCTCACCCCCTAACATTACCGTAAGTGTAGTGTCACGACAAACCATTGCTGTAAAGAATTTCATTGGACAACCTCAACCGATGGAGCTAAATACAATGAAAAAAATAGTGTTTACTACTTTATCCATAATATTTCTAATTTCATCTTCAGCAATATCGGCAAGCAAACAAGATAATAACAAAGAATACACTATGTCAATTGTGCCCCAGGTTCCAAGCCATATAATTCAACGTGATTGGAAACCATTCCTAAATAAATTAACCCAGAAAACAGGCTTCAAATTCAATTTAAAATTTTACAAATCAATTCCAGACTTTGAACAAGGACTTCTAAAAGGACTACCTGATTTTGCATACATAAACCCATACCACCAGGTCATGGCCTTAAAAGAACAGGGCTACAAACCCCTTATCCGGGACAACAGCAAAAGGTTGGTCGGCTTGCTTGTAGTCCGCAAAGACAATCCAATCAAAAGTGTTAAAGAGTTAAATGGCAAAGAACTAGCCTTTCCCTCACCAAACGCACTGGCGGCCTCACTATACATGCGTGCTCTTTTAACGGAATCGGAAAAAATTAACTTCACGGCAAAATATGTAAAAACCCATAGCAATGTCTACCGAAATGTCCTCTTAAAAAAAACAGCAGCTGGCGGCGGCGTAAATAAAACCCTCAAAAAAGAAACAAAAGAATTTCAGGATCAACTTCGAATTCTTTACAAAACACCAGGAATCCCCCCCCATCCTATCAGTGCTCACCCTCGGGTACCTGATACTGTTATCAATAAAATCACAGCAGCCATCTTGCAGCTTTCCGAAGAGAAGGAGAATAGCCTTCTATTCAAAAACATTGCTATCCCTAACCCGATAAGGGCCAATTACGAGTTGGATTACAAGCCACTTGAGCTACTAGGATTAGAAAAATACTTGGAAGTAAAATGAGGCCGAAAGAATATAAGATAATCAAGCAACAAACGGAAACAAACAAAGTTTGCTCAAAATAATAATGATTATAAATTTTACGGTTACAGCATCATGCCACATAAGTACCTACCTAAACGACTAGGTCCCCAAATAGCACTGACCATCTCAATGCTACTATTTCTACTTATTACCGCTTACACTTGGCATACCACAAAAATAAACTCGATCCAGATCAACAACTCTGTCACCGTTCAGGCCGAAATAATGGCCCACAGCATTGCGAATTTAGTTATCGATTACCTCTTACTAGATGATTATACAGCCATTGAAAGCCTTTTAATACGAAACGCTTCTTCACCGGATGTTCTCTCCATCTCCATAACCGATCCAATCGGCAACGTAATAAGCGACGTTATCCACCAAGAAGACTCACTCGTCAAGGCAGTGTACACATCACAAAAACTTTCGATTCCCAATACTTCAGAGCCTATCACCGTACCAGGAAAAAACAAAATCTCCATCTGGACTCCTGTATACAGTTCATCTTTAATCGGCTGGGTCTATATTAATTACAGTCTCAGAGCTGCAAGACAAATAAACTACAATCTATTAAAAAATTCCCTGACAGCAGGGGGACTATTACTACTTTTAAGCACATTACTGATCCTGCTATTCATGAAACCCTATATGATATTATTATCGGCAATTACCACATTTAGCACCAAACTCATCAACCAAAAAGGAGAGCAACTTACATTCAACAATCCGCCCCTTGAAATCCAAAAGCTAACCCAAGCCCTGAACAACACCTCCCTCACCCTCAAAAGCCAACACCAAAAACTACTCGCCAGTGAACAAAAAATAAAAACCATTATTGACGCTTCTATCAGCGCCATTATCCTGATCAATGAGGAAAAATATATAGAGCTGTTTAACCCTGCTGCTGAAAAGTTTTTTGGTTACCAGGCTGATGAAGTTATCGGTCAACCAGTAAACATCCTCATACCAGAACCATACAAAAGCAAACATGACAAAGCCGTGGACAATTACCTCAAAACCGGCATCAAAAAAGTCATCGGTTTTGAACGTGAAGCGATGGGACAACGTAAGGATAATACGCTTTTTCCCCTAAACCTTGCGGTGAGCGAAATTCAACTGGAATCACGTAGGATGTTTGTCGGTTTGATCACCGATATCACAAAAAGAAAACAGAATGAACTTAGCTTGAAATCCACTCAAAAACAATTGGTAATAAAAAATAACGAGCTAGAAGTAGCGCTAGAACGGGCACAAGCAGCAAGCCATGCCAAGAGCACATTTTTGGCCAGCATGAGCCACGAAATCAGAACCCCACTAAATGCCATTATCGGCATGGCCGATCTACTAAACGAAAGCGACCTGTCACAGGTACAAAAACAGTATGTTGACACCTTCAATAACGCAGGCAACAACCTGCTATGCATAATCAATGACATCTTAGACCTATCCAAAATAGAAGCTGGCCACTTCTCCCTTGAAAATATCTGTTTTGACCTACAAATGGAACTCAATGAAACATGTGAAATCATGACCATGCGTGCCCAGCAAAAAAATATTCAATTAACAAACAACATCTCTCCCGTGGTGCCTAACGCACTAATCGGTGACCCGACCCGCCTTCGGCAGGTAATCGTCAACCTGATCGGCAACGCCATTAAATTTACAGCGCAAGGGGAAATTATTCTTTCAGTAGAACCTGTCTCTGCAAATGAGTCAGAAATTGAGCTTATTTTTTCAGTTAAGGACACAGGCATTGGTATCTCTACCGACAAACTTGAATCAATCTTTGAAAAATTTAACCAGGCCGACACTTCAACCACTCGCAAATATGGCGGCACAGGCCTGGGCCTTTCCATATCACAGAGGATTGTTGAAATGATGCAGGGTCGAATCTGGGTAGAGAGCATAGAGGGTCAGGGAAGCAAGTTCTCTTTCACTGCCCATTTTAATACCTCTCTAGAATGCAAAACAAACATTTCGGCTTCAACCATTGATCTCACCGGTTACCAAATCATGGTGGTTGACAATAATGCAACCAATCGCACAACCCTAAACAAAACCTTAAGACATTGGAAATCAGAGGTAATTGAGGCAAGCAATGGTAAAGAGGGGTTAAAAATGCTCACCAAGCTCAAAAAAACGGCCATGCCAGTCAGCTTACTGCTGATTGACTACGACCTACAAGACATCAACAGCTTAAAAATGGCTGAAATAATAACACAGCAAAATGGAGCACCTCCCCCAATAATTATAATAAGCTCTTCCAGTGTCCAGACCGAATACAAAAAAAGAGTTAAGGAGCTAGGCTTGTATGGCTTTCTAACCAAACCGATAAATACCTCGACTCTGAAATACATGGTAATGTCCGCTCTAAACATAAAACCATCAGGAAATAAAGAAGAAGAAGACAAAGCAGAACGAAAAGAAAGACGCCCATTAAAAATACTAGTAGCCGACGACAACAAAGACAACCGCAACCTTATTAAGGCCTACCTCAAGAAAACCCCCCATACCGTCGAGTTTGCCGAAAACGGTGCTATTGCAGTTAAGATGTTCAAAAACGCCCTGTATGACATTGTACTCATGGATATTCAAATGCCGGAAATGGATGGACACGCTGCAACGAAAGCCATTAGGTACTGGGAAAAGCAGCAACAGGTCCCCAAGACTACAATTATAGCCCTGACCGCTCATGCACTTAAGGAACATAAGCAAGCAAGCTACGAAGCTGGATGCGATGCTCACCTGACAAAACCCATAAAAAAAGCCAAATTACTAAAAACACTAGAAGAAGCCTTTGATCAAGACAAGCAATCACTTGCATAGTGTTTACCTTTTCAGCTTTCGGTGCCGTTTTAACCCTCAAAAAAAAACATAAGGCTCAAACATTGCATAATTTAAACTTAATATATTAATATCATGCCCCCTAAGTCAATTTCCTAGAAATACTATCAATTATTCTGGAGACACCCTGAAAATCAAGTAGCTCTATCCTTTCATTAATTTCAATAACTTCTTCAGGGGCTACTACCAGCAACTGATGATATATTTCTGAAATAACATCTTTAGCACCCATATCATTTATTTTGCATAGAGCGATAATTTTATCAAGTTTTCGGCTTAACGCATCCTTATCAATACTGATCTGCTCCTCCTTTTCCGGACGATCAATTTTCGCAGCATGCAAATGTTGATCATGAAGAAAACCCTTAAAGGTATCAAGAGCAGATTGCAGCACTTCAATTGTATGATTCATCAGTTCATTTATATTTTTACTATCCTCCCTAAGTCCTTGTTCTAGTTTTATCGCAGCATTATATACGGAAGTTGCACCAATATTCCCAGCTACCCCCTTGAGAGTGTGTATTAAATGACAAAGAGTTTCTAAATCTTTGTCATTGAGGCTTTGCTTTATAGAGGTAACAGTATGTTCGTTATCCTTTATAAAATCCTCAACTAACAACAAATATAGCTCTTTATTGTTAACTACACGGTTAAGACCGGAGGCGATATCAATACCTGGAAGGTTTTTCGGAAAATTTCTATAATCATCCTGTATAACCTTATTAATAAGTTTAGATGGTACGTTAAAATCCCCTGGTTTTATCCATTTAATCAATAAAGATAAAAGTTTATTTGGATCAATAGGTTTGGGTAAATGATCATTCATCCCAGCTGCAAGGCTTTTCTCACGGTCTCCGATCATGGCATGTGCTGTCATGGCAATAATTGGAATACTGGTCGAAAATTGTAAATCTTGATTTTGCTGTTCTAATTTTCGAATTTCTTGTGCTGCTGTAAATCCATCCATTTCAGGCATTTGAATATCCATGAGAATAAGATCAAAGTTATTTTCAATCATCTTCTCTAGGGCTTCATAACCATTATTTGCTATTTCCACGACAAAAGAGGCTTGCTCCAGAATCTCTCGTGCGACCTGCTGATTGATCGCGTTATCTTCGACCAGAAGTATCCGAGCTCCTTTGATCTTATTTAATTCCTTTATTTGTTGGCTTCCATAACCCCTTTGCGGAAGTTCTCCGACTCCTTCGCTACCGAATGCCCGCAGGGTAACATTTAGAAGAACGCTCTGGATCACCGGCTTGACCAAATAACCTTCTAAAATAACCCCCTCTGCTTGTTGAATGATCTCTTCCTGGCTATAAGCTGTGACCATAATTATTTTAGGTTGCAAGGCAAGTCGCTGTTTCTTGATTTTTTTAGAGGTAACAATACCGTCCAAGTCGGGCATTTTCCAGTCCATGTAAACCACTTCAAAGGGTTTGCCCTGTTTATCAGCCTTAATAACCTCGACAACTGCTTCATTGCCAGAAGTGGCTTGATGAACTATGAAGGATAATGATTTCAACATATCCTCCAGAATCTCACGGGAAGTTTTATTATCATCCACCACCAAAACACGTTTATTACGCAAAACTGATGCAATTTGAAGGGGTAATTTCGTTTCAGCTTGCAGCCCGAATACAACAGAAAAAATAAACGTACTACCCTCACCGTAAGCGCTTTCTACCCAGATTTCACCATCCATTAACTCGCAAAGTTTTTTGGAAATAGTAAGCCCCAGTCCAGTACCCCCGTATTTACGATAAGTAGTGATGTCTGCTTGGGAAAATGGATGAAATAATTTTTTACGCTGATCCTCAGTGAGGCCGATGCCGCTATCCTGGACAGTAAACTGCAGTGTTACCTTTGATTCACTTCTTTCCACGGCAGAGACACTAACTACAATCTCTCCTATTTTTGTAAACTTCAGAGCATTATTGGTTAGGTTAATTAATATCTGACCTAAACGTAAGGCATCTCCCTTTAGTTCGTTTGGAGTATTTTCTTCAATGTGAAAAAGCAACTCCAGTCCACTTTCCTTAGCTTTGACAGCGATTAAATTGGCAAGATTTACAAATACGTCATCCAGGTTGAACTCAATGAACTCCATATCGAGCCTACCGGCTTCAATCTTAGAAAAGTCTAAAATATCATTAATAATACCCAACAATGCATTAGCGGATAGCTCTACCTTACTGATATAATCATGTTGTTTTGGTAGTAAATTCGTTTTTAAAGCCAAATGACTCATCCCTATTATAGCATTTAACGGGGTGCGTATCTCATGGCTCATATTGGCTAAAAACTCGCTTTTTGCCTTATTGGCATGCTCAGCAGCATCTTTAACCCGTATTAATTCAAGCTGTGATTTAATTCTTTGTTTTATTATAGAAAGTCTATAAGGTTTAGTTATATAGTCGACCGCTCCTGCATCAAAGCAGTTGATAATATCTTTTTCCTGATTGGTAGCCGATAAAATAATAATCGGTATATTCCTAGCGGTAGGAGACTTTAGAATTTCATGACAAAATCCTAGACTCTCATTGTCCGGGATCAGAATATCAAGCAGTATTAAATCAACAGGTTTTTCGGAACAAGCTATTTCAAGAGCGTTATTATAGGCGATAGTTTTTATAATTAGATATTCACTTGCAAAAGCTTCATCTAGTATCTCGATATTATCATATTCATAACTAAAAATAAGTAAAGTATGCCTAAATTGCTTGCTTGACATTATCATAACCGTTCAACGAATTGAAATGAAAAGTTCCATAACATCGGCATGGTAAGCGTTTACCAGTGCTGCGCATGTATGCAAGCAGGCCGGTGAACTATAGTTAATCCTACATGAATCTGGACTAATTGCGCACAGGCATGGTGCTTGTAAACGTTTACACATTATCCATTCTCAAAAGATCTTTTAGGTATGATCCATGCTTTTCTCTTGAATAAAAACTGCAATTTTTCGATCTTCATTGATAGTGTGTTGCTTAAACCAATCAATTAAAAAGGAAACAAAAACCTGATAGGTTTCTTTGCCAAGTTCAACATAATTTAAAGATATATTCAATTTTTCTAATAACTTTAGATGTTGCAAGTGATGTGTATCAAATGCCGGGTAGTTTAGATCAATCATTAAATTCTCTTCACTTACAAAATGAAATTCTGTGTATTTTTGTATTTCTAAAACTAATCGAGACAGATAGTATTCTTCTTGTTTATTGTTTATCGCATGAATCAACTTCTTTATTAAGCGAACAAAAATTTTATGCTCAGCATCTATGTTATCATTACCAGTTTCCAGGGTTACGTGCCATTTAAAGTCTTCCATTTTAATCCTCAGTTAACTATATTGATAATTTATTTTAATCAATTGTTGCTAAGTCTTTTGTAATTAAAAATTAATTAATCAAGAATAAAGAAATGTCATCAATTATATCAATTTTTTTTATTTTATAGGGTCAGTTATATCTCGTCAATTTTTTTCTTATAACATTTACATAACCCTATAATTAAACCTGCAGTTTAATAATCACCTTACACTATGTGGTAAATATCACTCCCCGGCGTACTGGAAAAATAATATAACTCCAATACAGTTGCCATTCAATAACACAACAGATGGTTACATGTAGCCTGATTAACTATCAGGTCACCCAACACATCTCAGACTACCTAGTGTTAATTAGTCTCTGAACGGAAACCTGTTTTATCGTTTCACCGACATAATTTTACAACAAAAAGTCAACGTACCACAATGTGTTGTTTTAATACAATAACACTTTCAATTTTAAAAAAATGACCTCAACAATTTGGTCTCCACAAAAATCTTCCTATTAAAACATTTTTTTATTCCGATAGAATATCGCGTATTTTCTACTTTCCGCTCAAGCACTAATTAATCATATTGACATGCTGCAAAAGAACTAGTTAGCGTGTCATGCAATTCTGAATATCTGGTAACATCAAATTGCTTTTGCGGTTACCTGGGGGAACTAAATCTATTTATCTATTATTCTGTGAACATCATACAATTATCTTGTAGTTGCTGGATAGCAACTCTTTTTAAAAGATATGTTATTTATACCTTAATGATATATTAAATTTTGTTATTAATGAATTTGAAAATAAATAAAATAGGTATAAAATGAATTTGACATGATAATGATTTTACCTATCCAGGATGGAAGGTCATATTCTTTATATAATGAGCCATTACTTTGCAAAAGCTTATATATATTTAATTCAAGATGGAACCAGTCATTATTTTTATAAACTTATTGTAAAAAATGGAGCATTATCGAAAGTAATTATTAAAATTATAGAGTTATATGTAAATAACCACACATAAGGTACAAATGCTGGATTTAAGTTTTAAGGAACTTGGCACTTGAAAAGTAATATTTTTTAAATATATTTCTAGCTCGTTTACGTAGAGGCGACAACCATTGGATGATAAATGCGCTAATACAACCATTAACGTAAAAAAGCTTCATGGCTGACCTTAATGTCAGCTTTTAAAAGTTCAACCGCTGCATGCAAGCAAATTTGATTTATATTAACGTTATAATAGCTCACAGGCCGTATTCTCAACATCTGGCACCCTGCTAAACACTTACCGTATAGAGATTATAAAACTTTTTATACAACCCCGGTTTAAGGGCCGCGGAAAAAATAAATTATCCCATCTTGCTTGTCTTTTTAGCCGTCTTCTTTATCAAGGCAACAATTACATAGTAATACTATGCGCCTATTGCCTTGATAAAGAAGACTAAAAATCCTGCGCAATTTTGGGATATTTAATATTTTCCGCGGCCCTAAGGTTACAATAGGTTGCTAACAGTCTGTCGGAATAGAGATTTTACAATTGTTCAGGCTTTTCACTAACCGTTACTATTTATCTGGTAAATCATCAGATTACAGTCTGTTATGGTTTCTTTAAATTCCAGCTCCAACAGGCTGCTAGGGGTTAGCTTAAACTCTGGATTACCCCCATTCTAAGCCTACAAAAACAACTCGGCTAAAGAAATATCCACACCTAAACAATAAGGACAACAGAACAAAACAGGAAACTAGAAGCCATCACCTGACACAAAGCCGGACTTATCAATTTGAACAAGATGCCAAGATTAGGAGATCGAAAGAAATTTATAGAGCAAACCATGCCGGAGCTTTTGCTGAGAACGAAACTTTTCGAAAGCCCCGTAAAAACCTATCAGTCATCAGTTATCAGTTATCATATGAATAAGCT